>JAPOUQ010000111.1 GCA_026708585.1 Gammaproteobacteria bacterium | reverse complement strand
CAAAAATGATAGGTTGTGTTGCCGACCTATGAGGGTGCTATTGAATAAAATCAATAACTTGATTTTTCAATAATGGCCCACTTGCGAAAGACGGGTTAGTCCGGTTCAAACGCGACGGTAATCTAACGTTTGAAGATTCGTAGCACAAATTAAAAATAGAGGAACGGCTTCCCCTAATCCAGAAATAGAAAACCCGAAAATACCCTCGATGCCTTGTATCGCGTAGTATTCGAGAGGTTTGTAGAATCACCCATTTTATGAATTATAGGTCGAGGGTTAAAACCTATAGTGCATATTGCTTTGCGTCCAATGCCGAGCATTCAATTTAAGGGTTAGGATCTTCGGTTACCCAGGCATTCACCTTTTGCTATTTTCTTATCATAACTCCTTTCGCTTAGGTCATTTCCACCCGATTGGTCGAAGGTATTCCACTTCATGCAAAGTGATGACTAAATTAAACAACGGGCTGGATTTTCATTTGTTTCTGACAATTGCGAATCGGCCATGCGCCTTCGTTATCCAGCTACGCCCTCAACCGCTCCAGAATCGATTCATGCAGTCCTCTAAAACGAAAACCCATCCCAATCGGTCGCATCGAATTCGCAACAAAAGTTTAAACGGACAGTTGTGGACCGTGATCGATTAATGCCCGAGTCTCAGGTAAGTCGGTATACTTTTGGAAGTTTTCGATAAACAAAGTGGCCAGATGCCGGGCTTTCTGATCCCAATCATTTGGGTCTTGATAGGTATTTCTAGGATCCAGAATGTATGAATCTACACCATCAACATGATCCGGGATTTCTAAATTAAAGATGGGTAGAACTGAAGTGGTCGTGTTATCGATTGCTCCTTCCACGATAGCAGAAACAATATGACGGGTTGCCTTTATGGAAATTCGTTCACCGGTTCCATTCCAACCGGTATTTACCAGATATGCAGTTGCTCCGTGGGCCTCAATCTTGCGAAGTAACTCTTGGGCATATCGGATTGGATGCAGACTGAGAAATGCTGAACCGAAACAAGCCGAGAATGTTGGGATTGGCTCATCAATGCCTAATTCGGTACCTGCCAGCTTTGCAGTAAATCCTGATAGAAAATGATATTTGATCTGCTCTGAAGTTAGCTTTGCAACGGGTGGCAACACTCCAAATGCATCGGCAGACAAGAAGATGACCTGACTCGCATGTCCACTTTTTGATATCGGTTGCACGATATTATCGATATGATAGATTGGATAGGAAACACGGGCATTCTGGGTAATCGAATCATCATCGTAATCGACGTTGCCATCACTATCGATGGTCACGTTTTCTAGCAGGGCATCACGTCGTATCGCATTAAAAATATCTGGTTCATCATCTCGGTTCAAACCAATCGTCTTAGCGTAACATCCGCCCTCGAAATTGAAGATGCCTTCATCGTCCCAACCATGTTCGTCATCACCAATCAGCCGCCGGGTTGAGTCGGTTGAGAGTGTAGTCTTCCCAGTGCCGGACAATCCGAAAAAAATCGCAGTTTCGCCTGTCTCCGAGGTGTTTGCCGAGCAGTGCATGGAGGCTATTCCTCGTAGTGGCAGCAAGTAGTTCATCATGGAAAACATGCCTTTCTTCATTTCACCACCGTACCAGGTACCGCCGATCAATTGCATTTTTTCGGTTAGGTTGAATACCACGAAATTCTCTGAATTCATGCCCATTTCCTGCCAACCCGGATTGGTACATTTGGCCCCGTTCAATACCGTGAAATCCGGCTTGAAGCTCTCAAGCTCCTGATCGCTTGGACGAATAAACATATTCTTCACAAAATGTGCCTGCCAAGCGACTTCTACAATGAACCGTACCGCAAGTCTGGTATTGGGGTTCGCTCCACAAAATCCATCGATTATGAATAGCCGTTTTGATGAAAGTTGTCGTCCGACAAGATTCTTCAGGCGCTTCCAGTTCTCTTGATCGAGCGGCTTGTTATCATTATTGCCTTGATTAGACCACCAGAATGTATCGCGTGTAATGTCATCGCAGACAATATATTTGTCGTTCGGAGAACGACCCGTAAACTTGCCGGTATATACACTGACTGCATTACAGTTGGTCAATGTGCCTTTTTCAAATGAATTGAGACCCAGTCGAGTTTCTTCCTCGAATAGTTGTTCGTAACTTGGGTTGTAAATGATTTCCGTTGTGTTCTCAATCCCATAGGGAGAGAGATCAATTTGTTTATGCATAGTTTCGTTTTGATCGTTGGTATCGGATGCAGGGTTCACGCTGATGCCAAATGGTACATTTCTAACAGATTAAATTGGACAAAGTAGATTACTCACAGTTGCTTCGTTAAGGAATGACCGAGGGAAAGGTGATCGCACTTTGAATAGTCAGCTGGTCATCCATAACGCTATTTACCATCACATCGTGAAAAATACAGTCTGCATAATTCGGTCGACATTTGCTCTTCGCCGAGGATGACATATTCACATGACACAGAATCAAAGTTCTTACAATTCATTGACAAAAAATAACGATTCTCTGATTTGAAAAATACGCTTCACTATGCAGGGTGATTACCAAAATAAATCATGATTATTTTGGCAAATCAACCTTATAGATATACTATAATGCGAGGTTTAGCATGAAAGAAGTGAACGAAAAAAGGTTCTTTCTTTGCTCAAATATGAAAGTACTTTAGTTATAATTCGGTTTCTTAAAATGCAGATGTTGACTATAGCAGTTGTCTGAAAGACGACGAGCATTTTCAGGCGAACCTTGACTCGTTTTACTCTGGGGTGCTAGCTCAGTAGGTAGAGCAGCTGACTTTTAATCAGCCGGTCACAGGTTCAATTCCTGTGCACCCCACCAAACACAGTAAGGGGGTTCGTCTGAAAAGAAAGTATCGTCGTCATGCTTGTCAGTAATTACTTTTATTACTGACGAGTATTATAATGAGAAACTGCAAAAAAAACACAAAAGACGGAAAAAAATCAACAATTCGGACCGCCAACCAAGCCAGACATCAGGCTGGTTCCAGAAAACAGAATCCGTTTATTCTCCAATACCATCTAGTCCTGCCTAGATCAAACTCGCAACCTTACAACGGTCGCGGGTATTTCTTAGTTCTTACTGACTGGTTGTTTGATCTCCTACCCGGTCATCAAACACAAACAAAACCCTCTTCAAGAACAATCAATAGAGAGGATATCCCATATTTATTGGATGGGAGATTGCCGACGAAATTATCAGGCATATCGGCGATCAGAATGAATGGTATCGGACATTCGAAACTTGCCACCACAAGGACCGACCGTCAGAACTCACAAAATCCTATGGATGGGACCTTGTGCACCACCTTTGTGCAATTAAAGTTCAAATATCGGGACATTAAACCAACACCGACTGAAAATACGGATGAGGCAATCCTTAATCTATCAACGGCGGAAATCGAGAATCGGATTAAGAGAAAACCCAACCATACTGAGTTCGCATTCACACTCCCAGATTACCAATCAATCTCGCCATATAGCTTCTTGAATGCAGCTCACAGCATCAACTGCTCTGTAGCAAGCGGGAGGATAGTTTGAGATGTTAGCAACAAAGAAAAATCTAATCAGAATGGTTATCCAAGATCTACTTGACGACTCGAAAGAGGATGTCAAGAACGGTTGCTCTGTTATCAATAAAAGCAACTTGATGGACTTATCTACGCATGAAATGGAAGAAACGATTCTGCATTGCACACCCTATGTACATGTCGATATTCCGAGCATTTATCTTCAGATCAAGCGCACTCGCAGAAATCGACTGATTCGGGATTTCATGAAGGCCGGCACAAGTAATGATTTACTGAGAAAACTGTTTGGGTTGTCGGTTAAAAACCTGTCTCGAATGCGAAGAGCTGTCAATATCCAAAATCCCGGCCGTCCGCGGCACTTATCGATCGAAGAGGAGGACATGCTTATCAAATACTGTGAAGACAATCCTGCACCAAATGGCTCCGAATTGCTTTTAGCTAGGTGGTGTCTGAACATTCACTCCAAAACGAATATACCCTTTATGACCATTTACAGATGGCTAAACCCAACAATCGAGAACAACTGATGAACAGCAAAACACAGCCATCGAATCTTCGTAGTAAACTTGATCAAATACTGATCAATGCACACTCCTTTGCCCAACCCAATCTTTCTGATGCGGTCTTGTTTATGGGGCAACCCACTGACCCAATACCCAGAGCATTGATTCAGGATCGAGACCTTCCTCCATGGGCTAGGATCCTTTGGTGCTATTTTCGCCAACTATCGGATAGTCCTGCTACGGCCGGTGCAATGGCCAATTACGAGACCATCAGCGAACAACTTGGTATCGGTGGACGTGGCACCATTTCCGATGCAATTCATGCCTTAAGAATTACCCGATGGGTAACCCTGATCCCCAAAAACTGGAAGAATGCGAAGATGGATAACCGCAATGTCTTTCTACTGCACAATATACCGATTACCTATACGCAGGCAATGGAGCTAGACCCCAAATATGCAGATTTACTGGTCGAGACCGCAGATTCGCCAAGAAAGAAACTTCGCGATCTTGCCCGGCGAATGATTGGAGGGACCACAACCTCTACCGATACTGAAAGTCCACTTCACGAGATCAATCGTTTGGCAGGATATTCCATTGCATCTAGCGAACCTTCTTCACAATGGTTACATATCTATGAACGGCTACCCGATCAAGATGAACAATCGATGCAATATATCGGACCGAAACATGAACAAAACTCAGAAATGGAGCCATTGGATTTTCATGAAACAATTTTAGACTTGTCACCGGGTCAAGTTGTACTTATGCGAAACAAGTTGATGCAATTAGAGGCTGGTTATCGACAAGCCTACCTTGATGAACTTGCCGTTCGACATCTTGAAGGCAAACAAAACAATACTCCATTACGAAATGCATCGGCTTATCTGATGTGGCAAGTGAATGAACATAATGTTGGCAACATCACCCTTACTGGAAAAGGCGAGCGTCTGCAAACCATACTCCAAGAGCAAGAAAAGCAAATTCAACAAGCACAAAAAGCGAAATATGTAGAAAAACTCAATGATTTAGGTGGCAGGCTTGAACATGTAAAACGCTTGCTTGAATTTAGTGCTGCAAGGAACAAAAACCCCGAACCCTGGATGCTTGAAGATAAGCAAAATCTTGAGCAGGAAATTCGTGAATTGAGGCAACAATTTCATGCGAAAAAATAATCAGAAAACATCCTCATATATGAAACTTATCCACAACCGTACGAAAATCGTACGGTTGTGGATAATTCAAAAGTCATACTTTGTTACTATGTATATAGTTATTGTAGTAGTAGTATGTTTTTATATAAAAAAGACTACTACTACTAGACAACACTACAAAACAAATCAGAATCTCTAACCTATCGAAAATCGATTTTTGCGGGTGGTCTCTTAAGGAATTCCTTTCCTGAACATAACCGATTGAGGCCAATTTAAGATGAAACATAAATCCAAAAAGATACTCAATCAGAGACACAAAACCATGGTCGAGAATGTGAGAATAGCTCAGACACACGAAGCGAATTCTTGGAGGGAGAGCATTCAACATGTACCCAGAATTAAGGTGGGACAACTTCAGGGAACCATGGAAGTTGCCATTCATACACGAGAGGCCATATTGTTGATCAATGGACGGTATATGGGGAAGGGACCCAATATCAATAGTCTTTACGATTTTGCCAAGAAGGCCAACATTGCAAACAAGATGTCTCGGGCTGACGATCCATTTGCGGACTATCTACTATCCCAGATTGAAACCAGAGAAGATGAAATTCTCAAGAAACTTGCTGAATCCTCAGAACGGAACTTTCAGATGATAGAACGCGTGCTCACCAATCAGGTACGCAATGTGGATGGTAAGTATGAACAAGCACTTTCATTGACACGAACTGGTTCGGAAAAACCCAACTCGATGGAATTTCGATTCAGCAAGTATGGTAGCCGGGCCCTGTATCTCGTGGTGCAGTTCGACACATTGGTTATGCTGATCAAAACCATCATGTATCGCGGTATTCTCGCCAACAGTGATGGGTATGTCGAAATTCATGAAATCTGGGCGAATCTACGTTCGTTTTTGTCTTTGGGTCGTAACTATGTGGTCACAAATTGTCGGCGTTCTGATCTAATCATGAAAAACCGTACCGCTATTTCAGCAATTGAAAAACTGGTCAAAAGCGGGTTTGTTGATCCCACAAACTTTGGTGCCATGGATGAACTTTGTGAGTACTTCTCGAAATACAAGCGCAATCGGGAGCATTAGATTGGATCGAGATAGTTCGGTTCGATACATGCTAAATTGATCCTATACATGATATCTAGTTTGTTCTCGCAGAAGCTCGTTCGATTTTGGGATTGTAAAATCACTGCTTTCCCTCTAATTTTCGACAATTTATTGCATCTAGTTGATGGAGCCAAGTCCTTGAACCTATCGATGCAGTTTGATGTAGTACATGTATATGGGAGGCAGCGCCTACGCTGCAAAGAGCGGCCTGAAACTGTACTTTGGTACGGCATGCAGTACCCACGAGGTCGTAGCCTTCGGGCTTGGTGCTCCATTCAGTTGCAGGCTTCAGCGTATACTCGCATGGGGAGATTCTCCCCAGAGTCGGTGTTCGTTATCTCTCCATGTTTGTTTATGACCCAAACATTGGTGAAAAATGATGACAAACGAAACCAAAAACAGCGCGATTCGCACCTATGAAATGATGAAGGAAAAAGCCTATACACCAGAAGAAATCGAGACCTTTCTTGCTTTTCTTGATCAGCGAGTGATTGAAGTTACTCAACCACTTATCGATGAGACTATTCAGCCGTTGATTCAACGTATGGACCAGCTCGAGTTGATGCTCTACGGCATAGCAGTTCTGGTTGTGTTGGCGCCGGAGATTTCCCGGCGGCTTGCCAACCGGTTTCTCGGAACTTCCTAATATTGATCCCAAATCCGCAACCTCCGAATCAGGGGGTTGCCTATCCAAATTCAGGGTCATTCGGCCCTACATCCGCGCAATGGGGAGATTTTCCCATTGCCGTAATTCTTTCGTCCTTCAAGGTTTTTGCATTAAGGAATAGAGTGATTCTCTCTGCCCCCTATATGAATGCTCAATTGGACTGGTTTCCCAAAGTTATGCAAGACTTCACTTTGGACCACCATCCGTTCAGGAAAAGGAGCAAAACCAGTTTTCTTAAGACATGATTCAATCTCATACTGTCAGAATTTACCATCATTTCCAAGCTTACGACCACTTCCCAACCGTAATTGAAGACCTTTGATTACTTGTCTTTGGGTGGATAGTCCAGGCTCAATATAACCGATTGTTGTCGCAATGTTCTCGTGTCCGAGAAAAGCCTGAATGCAACTCAACGTGGCAGGAATTTCTCCCGTTTCAAGCAGACCCTCCGCTTCTTTATTCGCCAATGTTGTTGCAACAAGGTGGCGAATCATATGTGAAGAAATCTTAACTCCGCTTCGTTTGGATGTGCGTTTCATAATTCCTGCTAGTTGCTCGACAGTAAAACGCTCGCCAACGTAATCAGGAGAATAACGCTGAATCCAGAATACTTGGTCGTCTTCCCTGAAATCGGTAAAACGCCGCAATAGGTCTATTTTCATCTCCAACAGTCTTGGACGTAGGTTTTCATGGATGGCAATTTTCCATTCATGCCCACTCTTCGAATGCGTCTTCCGAAGCAAAATGGTATTGTCCTCAAAATCAATATCGCGCCAGATCAGACCACATAACTGGGCACGGCGCATACCAGTATAAAAATACGTCAGTACGATATTCAAAATGATGGGCGAGAGAGGATGATCATCGTTTTCCAAAAATGCACAAAAAGTTTCTAGGTCTTCAACCTTGCTTCCCTTTCTACGGGTATTGGCTCGAGGATAAGTCCTGATACCCCGCATCGGATTTGTCTCGATCAGTCCGAGTGTCACAGAAAAACTCAAAATTGCGTTCATGTGACGATGGTAGTTGTTATACGTGATCTCGGAACTGCGCTCAACGACTTGATCTCGCCATGACAATAGCACCTCTTTGCTGATTTGATCAACGCGATGCTTTCTGGTGTCTCCTATGAATCGGTTCACTACTTTTCGATAAGTCTTTTTCGTATCCGGACGATGCAATTTTTCATAGCCAAATTGTTCATACACATCCCGAAGATCATAATTTCGATCCAACTGTTCATTATTCATTGTTTCACCCAATAGAGAAAATAGAGATCGGTGTATTCCTGTGCAATCAGTTAACCATCAAATACTCTGATCATGGTTTTCTGACAATTTTTCTAAAGAATCCGAGCCTCAGTAAAAAAAGACAGCTTCCTTGCATGATTTGTATGTGGTAAATATCCTGTATGGGGTCATCAGCCATGGACATTTCCAACCAAGGATCACCTGTAATACAAATGATGTCAGGATCGAACTCGAAATACCCTAAAATCCTTTACAGATACAATATCCAGTTAAGTAAGATGTGCGCACTTGTAGAAATGTTCTGTTCATTTGCCGCACTGATTGGCACAATAACAGTAGCATCCGGTATAACCCATACCGCAATTTAAGTCTCCTGGACAGTTGCAGTCGCCGGGGGATTCTCCAGTACATAATCCGCTACTCGTTCCACCATTTCCACCTCCAGAATCGGTTTGTACTGTCTCACACTTTGCTGTTCCGCCCGAAATCATTACCCGCTGATCTCCAGAACAATTTAATCTTGCAATTTGATTCAAAAAATTCACCCGAGAACCATCTATGGTATTACCAGCCACATTGATATTTGTAGTTGCAGCGAGTGTATTGGTGTTTATCTGACCAACATCATCGAGATCAAAGTTGTCCATATCTAGATCTCCATCCATATCCCGTGTGCCGTCTCGTGCCAGTAGTGCCTCTCGAGCAGGCTCATGACCTGGAATCGGAACTTCCACCGATATTTGAGAACCAGTTCTTGTTCCACGGCCATAAAATTCCCGAACTATGTTTTCTGCGATATCTTCTGTCGGCAACTGGGTATTGATTCGGATGGGTGCTATGAGATCGTTCGCGGCGGCCGTCAAGGTGAGTGTGTAAGGTTGACCAAAACCGTTTAACAGCCCAGATGATAGGTTCGGAGCGTAACTCGCCAGATCATTCAATGCAGTTGGCCACTCGCGTTCCTGCATCCGATAGTTGTACAGTGCCTCGGATATGAGAACAAACCCCTCCTCCGTTTTACCCATCCGCCGATTCTCGGCAATGGTCGTTGAGATTTGGTAGAAAGCCCCAATCAGAATAGAAGCGATCGCAATTCCGACGGCAACCTCAAACAGCAGATATCCGCCTGACCGTCTGGCTTGACCGGATTCCTGTCTGCCACTGTATTGGGAATTCATGTTTTTCATTTTGCTTTCCTCATTGGTTTCTGAATTCTGTTTTTTGGACTGTCCTCGGTTATTAGCATCGATCAAGGCCACTGGGGTTGTCTCGCATCATAAATTGGAATTCGCGTTGGCTACCCTGGACGTGCCCATCCCCTCGCTCTACCGGGATGTATAGGACATGGGTCCCTCCCGCTGCGCCATTCGGCATCAAGAGGTGAGTGTCCGTCGGCAAACCATCAGTCCCACCAGCCCTAGCGCCATACTGTTCAATCAGATGCAAAGCTTCGATCGAGTTTCGAGTCGTTCGGTGGACCACGAAAGTTGGATGGCGGGCGAGAAACCACGCATCGGCGGTCGGAACGACCGGATTCATGGTTTCATCCCGTTCCAGTAAGATCAACCATTCCTCCGGCGCATTCACCATGATGTCACGCCCAGTCTGTGTTTTCGCAGCGGCTAGTGGAAATACCGCCCTACCGTCTGTTGCATAGTGGGTAGTCGGGATGATTCCCAAATAGGAACTGAAATCTCGTCTACAGAACAGCCGGTCGATTTCTAGTGCCAAAGCATGGACATCAGCCATTTCTTTTTCGAGATTTGCCCGCCGTTTGTGCTCCTGCCAGGAATGCATCCCAAGGCCCACCATTATTGACAAAATCGCCATTACTGCCATGACCTCGAGCAACGTAAAACCGGACTGACTGCCCACTCGTCCAACTGAGATGCCCCTTCTTGACGAATTACTCAATTGTGATTGCTAACCTTTGGGCAGAGCCAGCTGCAGGGCATGCTGCTGGTGGCGATTTAATTTGTGGAAATTTCTTGATTCGCGCTAATATTTGCTCACAACCCTCCTTGTCGGTAAATACATAAGTAATGGATGCATCCGTCCCTCCGGTTCCAGTCGGAGCAACTTGCATATCCAGACCGTAAACATTATCGCCAGCAGTCCCCGCTGCAGTTGCAATGGTTTTCTGCTTGAGCATCCCATAACCATTCGACCACAGCGCATGGACACTGATACCGGTGTAATTTCCATTGATGGATCGATAACGCTCCGAGGCAAGAATCAGGTCGGTCACCTCAGCAAAGGCTTGTTCGATACGACCTCCGGCAAACATCTCGGGAATCCGTGGGCCAATAAAAAACAACATAATCGCAACAAATGCGATCGCAACCCCAACTTCGATACTAATCCAGCCCCGAACCCGCTTAGGCGGGGTTTTTTTGTCGAGTGCCTGATCAGTAGTAAATTCGGTATTTAATGAATCATTTTGTACATACATTGTGCATATCCTCAAAAAGAAAAACGTGAATGATTAGAGATTCTGTACAGTGTCAAAGATTGAAACCATACCCTCGGCGAGAGCTGCAAGCAGATACAGGATTGTTCCCAACAACATCATCTTCAATATGACCTGTATCCTTTGGAAACGCTGACGCAGAATCTGTTTTTGCATGATACTGATCGTTCGATATCCAGCTGGATACATCTCTCTAGAGCCTCCCGGTACCAGTCCCCGTAAAAGATCTGCATGATCGACCGGCACCAGTCCCCCAGCTAAAGCACTCTCCCACTCTTCTCCACGACCAGAGATTTTCTGGAGAGCTTGTCTAGCGTGGTGCTGCAGATATCGAGCTTTCCCGTATACCCGAATCAGGGCTTCGAGAATGCTGGTATTGGCGGCACCACGACGCGCCATCATCCCGGCTAGATCCAGAAATCGAATTGAAAATTGCAGTCGCGCCTGTTCATCAAACGGACCGAGTATTCGACGCCATGGACCAATCCAGCGTTGCATACCATACGCGATCATCAGCGCGATTGAACCAGCGATCCCGAGAGCTGGAAATAGGTAGATTTGCAGGGCAATCGATAGTTTCGTGAGTGGATTATCCGTAGCCGCTAATTTAATCTGTGCAAAGAACTCATCAGCTTGCCAAACAAACATGAAGAGCATGGTCACGATTACGGTGTAGTAAATATTAGGCCGAATCACTGCGGCAAAAAATTGTAGCTGGCGGTCTTCACCCTGCTCAATAATTTCATCGAACGCCTCACGAAGTTGACCATTTTTCTCAGCGATGGTTAACAAACCGGATTCGATCGGTGGAATCAAACCCGTTCTGGCAAAGCCTTCGGATACCGGCCTTGATTGACTATCCGCTTCAGCCGCAGCTCTGGCAAGCTCCCGGACCCCCTTTGGCAATCCAGATAAACGAATCAATGACCGACAGGCTCTAGCCGGTACAATGCCAGCTTGCATCTGTGCAGAGAGCAGTCGATAGAACATGAGCCGATCCTCTCTTGAGAGTTGCAGTGCACGTTTGAGTGTAATGATCACTTCACGCATGTCGTACCTGCCCAAAAGTCAGATTTCCGAGTGGAATCGCTTGTTGTTTTCGAGCACGGGCAGGTTGCTTCTTTGCGGGAAGTTCAACCCATTCTCCGATGATTGCTTCGGTGCGATCGGGATCAATCATGCCAGCCAATACCTTGCCTCGCGCATGATCTTGTTTCGTCTCGATTGAGAATTCCTTGACCATATAATTTTGGAGTTTCCAAAGTTCCTGATCCCCAATAATCTGATGGGCTCGATTGCGATCGAGAGTGAGTGGAAATACCTCGGCCACGAGTGTTTGCCCAGACACACCAGAGACGCATGCTTCACATCCCTCATGATTAATGAATCGACAATGGCCATCAAAGAGTCTCTGATAACGTTCGTTTTCCTTCGCATCGGGGTGTTGATCGAGTCCACAGTGACTACAGATGACCGGTACCAGATTCTGGTTGACAATTCCGGCTATGAATTCGCGCAGCTTCAACAAATGGCGATCGACCCCTAAATTCTCGAGTCTGGGGATTGCTGCGGTACAACTTTGTGTATGCAATGTACTCAGGACCCGCTTACCCTGAATGGCCATATTCTGGGCTGCATCAGCCGACTCGACATCACGTATCTCCCCCAAGACTAGGGTATCTGGATTTTGCCGGACAGTCGCTGCTAGGACTCGACGAAACAATTCCTGGGAATTATCCGCATAACGGTCGATTTCGACATGTGTACAATGATCCATTTCAACCTCGACTGGATCTGCAATCTCAATCATTCGCTCACCACGTGGGGCGGTTTCCATCAATCCAGCCAGCGTTGTTGATTTGCCTGAGTTGGTCTCGCCAGTAATCAGAATCAGACCACCGGGTGCCTTGCAAATGCGGTGGATGAGGGAGACTTGATGATCGGAATAACCGGATTCCACAAGCGGTAGGATGAATTTTGGGTCTCGAATTCGCAAGGACAAGGACTGACCCCGTGTATCGGGTAAAGAGTTGACCCGAACCCGATACAACCGACCTTTGGAGTTGTGTGAAAAGGATGTGTCACACGGGGTTTTCTCTTCCCATTGGGCGTTCACGGCCTTGTTGAAGAGTCCTCTTGCTACATTGCGTGCTTTATCGGCATCCATGTCCTGAATTTTCTTGACCTGACCGTGAATTCGAAAGGAAAGTTCCGCGTTTTGATCTCGAATATCCAGATAAACATCAGAGGTTGATTTCTCAATTGCAGTATCGAGTACATACTGCACGGTGTCATTGCCTGTTCGCGGCGATTCAACTTGCAGAGAACTGCTTTTTTGCTTATTGATCGCTTGCATGATCTGGTCAAATTCAAATGGCGTAACCTCCCGGACATCAGGACTCCGATCCTGTCGACCTGCAATCATGGAGCACAGGGTCCGGACATAGCGCCCATCCACACTACCAGCAATCACGATTACATCTCCTTCGGCATTTACCAGCATTTTTTCGGTCAGGTTCGCACCTTCGATATACCCAAGAATACTCTTGTCTGAGATACCCGATGCCCCAACCCCTGTTTCAGGATTGCCGGATCCTGTAATTTTTGATTGCTTCCGTTTTGCGAAAAATTGCATATGGATATCCCCCTACCAGTCGATACTGACGGGTTGACCATCCAAATTGAATAGCAGTCTTATTCGTCCATCGAGACGCTTGTCCAGTTTGTCGAGCCGGACAGTCCGATTGCCAATTTGCACGGAAGCGCCAACGTCGAGTTGAGTACCGCCGGTTGGCATATCTAGCCAGACTGCCGGTTTTACCCCCACTTCACTGGTCTGAGCATATCGAATTTGGCTTACGTCCAGTTGCCAGTTTCTGATTTCATCTTCAAGGGAGTCTCCATGATTTCGCGGTGTTTCTACGATTGGCAACGGCGGTGCGCCATGAAGCACCGCGAGCTCCGCGCTGAGTAATGCAACCTGATCCTTTAGTTTGAGTAGTTCTTCTTCGAGCGCATTCACCCATGCACTCTCAGCGATATCCTCTTGAAGATTCGTCTCAATTGGGGTTGTCAACACCTTTTGCCAACGTTCTTCAATACTGCGTGATTCATCCAGAAGTGCCAACATGCTCTCTCCATAGGGTCGGATTGCATTGATCGACTGGGTGATTTCAACCAGAGTGTTCAGCAATTCCAGTTGCCGTTTAGCATCGATTTGCAAACGGTCCAGCTCCAGTATCGTGCTACGGATCGATCGATCTTGATGGAATTCTTCAGTCGGTTGATCACTTTCTCCAGTCTGTCCAGTTTTTTGGGCGAAGGCTGAATTGCCAAACACGAGCAGGAAGGAGCTAGCAAGTGCAATCTTAATCAGATGTTTCATAATGTCATGACCTCAAATGTTAGTTGACAGTCGTTGATTTGCCAGTTGGCAAAGATGCAAGTTGCCCCCAAAAGAGCGATGGGTAGATCGTCAAGATGTTCTGCTCGTTCTAGCAATCCGCCAATCGCAGTGTTGTTCAAGATGACTTGATACGTGGTCCTGCTCAAGGGCTGGGTTACGGTATTGTTCTGCTCATCCTCCGCACCGACTATGGCTTCAGGTCCGGATATCAAAGTGAGTCCAGCTTTTGATTCGAGCAAACGCTGAATGCCATGTTCTGCGTCCAAGGTGGGTATCCTGGAATCCGCATGTACTGAGACAGATTGGGTGATTGTCCAGCCACCAGAGGTATATGCCCAGGTCGATTGGTTATCTAGCGCATAAAGTCTTGCTACATTCGGGAAGGGATACTCTGAAATGCCACTAAGCGTTACCACTCCAGCTGCATAGGTCAGATTGGTGAGTCCGTCTCGATATAATTTTTCAGCACTGGCCAGAAGACTGGCTAGACTTCGCATTTGCCAAGCTGCCGAGTGATCTACCTCGGGAGTGATAATTTGGGGCGGCACGTTCTTGATGAGTGCATCGGTACCCTCTGCAAATGGCAGATGTTGGATGAGCAGATTCCAACCAGATCGGACAGATTGTTCGATATAGGACCCACTAGCCGTGAATATGGTAATAATCAGAAACAATCCTGTTGCGGCAATCACGTGCGTTGGATGGAGCATGGCTTGCTTTGCGAATACCTTCCAAGCCGGCGTATACTCATACTGTAACGGGTCAAATGGCAATGGTTTTAGTACGATCTGTCGCTCAATCATCTGTTGCATTGTGCCGCCAGCAAATGCATGTATCACCTGACCTTTGCTCTGAGACTCCCGCAACTCCTGTTCGGCTATTTCGATCGGTAAAATTCGCTCTTCCATGATCAGGTTGTCTTCGACCATGGCGATATAGATGCTGATATCTAGAGGGATGATAACCTGCAAACTTTGTGGGCGTTCTACCATCTCTTCTAGCCAGTGCTCGATTGCGGCAGCAAACGAAACTCCAGCGGTATCACCCACCCACCAGATCTCGGTCTCGGTGTCGTTTCGGACCACTAGGGCGAATCTAGCCCGATTACTTGCAAGGTGTTGTCGAACAACCTTATTGCGCTGTTCTCGTGCTGCATTGCATGGCAAGGCAAGTTGAGCCGCCCCATAGACAATGTCGATGGGCTTTCCTGCGATCGAATCGGAAACACTGTAGGACATGGCGTTATGACTTGAGAATCGTAGCGGTGATTAACATGACAGTTTCGCGACGGGTTGTCTCGTTTTCTTTTGCCGTGCCCAGCCCAAGTGACGATAAAATTGGAATGCCGGTTTTCCGATCCCGTGAAGTGGAGGCCGACAGCGAGGCCAGAAGTTTGGGTTCGCCATCACGCAAAGAGACCGATAGCAGACGATTGAAATCTGAGGTTGTGAAATTAGTGCCCCGAACTCCAGCAAAGTTGTAGTTTTGCCGAGCAATCGGAACTGATCTCGACAATCCAAGTCGCAAAGTGATTTGATCTCCAACAATTGTCGGTTGGAGATGTACCACGGTACCGGTTCGCAGTTCACTGAATTTCACTTCCGGAACGGCAACTCCGCCCTCATCACTGACCGCCTGTAGTGTGATACTAGAGACATACTGCTCGGTGCGTGTGACATCGACCGAAGCTACATGATTATTAATCACTTCTACCGTATCGTCATAGTTGACTGTTGCATCGCCGAAACTTTCAAGCCAGCGAAACACTGCCGATGAACCGTCGTAACGAGTTTGTCCAGTAGCTCTCGTGGCATTTGCAATGTTGTTGATCTCGCTGAGTGAATCGTTTCCCAACGCAACAGCATTGCCAGTCGAGCTAATCAATAGTCCAATTGGAATATCATTACTGCGTCGAATGAGATTCATCATCAAATCGCGATTTTCGGAATTGTCGAAAGTGACCTCGATCAGTGACATTTCGAGACGGACGATCTGACTGACCGACTGGTTATAGGTAGTTAGTAATTTTTCAATCTCACGCATGCTGTTGGGACGGGCGGTAACTACCAGCATGTTGGCTGACGGAGCGATCGCTACCTGACCATTTGCACCTCCTTCCTGATCTTTTTCACCAAGAATATTGTTCACCGCATTCAACACCTCTTCGGTATAGGGGTCGAGTTCCAGAGTCATGACGTTGTCTTTTTCAGCACTGCCAGAATGTTTGAGGCCCCGGAGATTGATCTGGGAGTCAACCGAGCCGGGTTGTGCGTTCAGGATAAAGTGCTTCGTTTCGAGATCACGCACCTGCACAACACCCTTTTCGAAGGAGTAACTCCAGTCGGCTTGGGCGGCGATCGAATCGAGGTGTTCACGGATTGTTGAAGCACTCGGAGGAAAGACCACACCCGGTGCATCGGTTTCATCAAAATTGAAGCGAACCGGGCGGCCTTGTAGCACAAGTCTGAGTGCACGATCGGCCGGCAGAGCGCGATAGCGGGCAACAAGCGGTTTCTCTAACCATGACTCTGCAAGGGGTATTTGTATTTCTTCGAGATGGTCGGTCCCTGTGCGGTTGATTGGTAATTTTCGGAGTTCTTCGATTTGATCGAGAACGGGATTCGACAGATCGGCAGGTTCCGGTGCGGAACGATAGAGACATCCCGAAAGCAATACCGCAAACACCAAAATTATCATAAATTTTTTACCATTCATCTGCTACTTCTCCTTCTCTTGTTGGTTAACCTTGTAAATATCGATGGTGTGCGGCAATCTTGGGTGTCGAACACCCTTCAGGCCATAATGATGTTCGAGTTCGACAAGTAGCCCTTGTAGACCTCTGGTATTGTTGTCGGCCAAAACCACAGGGTTGGTTATCAGCCAATCGGTATAGACACCAATGTGAGCACCATAGGTCACCCATTCACCCAAGAATGCGCCACAGTCGTTCAGCAATCGATTGATATTGGTTTTTAGTGAACCAGGCTTGATGGTCAAAGACGGACAAGTGGACTTGATCGATTGGGTAGCTACAGGGTCACCGTGTGAGACCAAGGGCATGGATGAAGAGATAGAGCCCGGTACTGTATTGACGGCTAACTGGCTGGTTTTGCTTGGTGTAGAGTCTTTCGCCGAATCGGCCGGTTCATGCTTCGGCTGCGGCATCTCGAGTTTGAACGTAGCATTTACCGAACCATTACCCTGATGAATCTGTACGTTCAAAGTGTCGTGGCTACCCCCGTATTGAATCTCTTGCTCGTTCGCATCAAATTCACTCAGGATCACTCGAGCCTGATCGCCAAAGCGTACAATCCCGATTTCGAGTGGGTGACTCGGAGTCTCAACCCAGAGCTCACCCTCTTTGAGATTTACAACCATGAGCTCTCCTTCCGCACGACCGGGGGTCCGTTGTTCAAACCAGGCGATATCGAGCGCCTGAACCGAGATCGATAGGCACAACAAGATGAGGAAGATAAGGCCTTGAAATTTTTTTGTTGTATCGTTCATCGCTCTGCTCCTTCTCGCATCGATATTCGGTTGATCCGTCATGCTGTTTGCTCCCTAATGTCGGAATTTTTTCGTTGCAGACCCGGCCGCTCTGCCTAAAGGCCCTGCAAAACGGCTGGCACTGGTTCTAGCCAATCGACCGCTTCCACCTGCGACACTGGCAGCTTGCTGCCCCATAATTTGTCCACTACCCAGATTGCCACCGGCCATTGCATCTCCCATACCGGTTGCCGCTCGAAGTCCGACTGCATGCATGGTCTTGAACCACACTAAAGGTACGATCAGGCAATTCACCATGAGTACAATATTGACCAGCATGCGTTTTTGCCAGTCTCCAAAGAATCGACCACGTCCTTGTAGCCAATTGAGTGCCTGCTGGAAATTGCCCGTTTCGGAGAGATTGTCAAACAAGGAAAGAGTCAGTGTATGATCAAGCCATACCGCCACAGCCAAGAGGGCGTGCACAAAGATTGCGGTAAACAGAAGAAACGACAGCGAGACCACGGCCCGGATGCGATATCCGGTAAACAACAGTGCAAAGGGAATCATGACGATCAGAAAGAGCATCAGAATTGCTACCATGATCGGAATGGCTTGCACCATGATACTGACTACTACTTCCAATTTGATCCAGGCACCGACCCCGGACAACGCACCGAGCAAGTCGGCACCTTGATTGGCAGCAGAGTTCAGACTCCAGCCCTCCTCAACAAAGAAACGAGTTTGATCTGTGGAAATATCTCGGACCGCAAAATTCTCGAGCGTGTTTCGCACCAGCAGATCCTCGCGCTCACGACCCGACAGTCCGCTTAAGGTACCGGTGAAGGATGAAAAAATCGCATTCCAGGCACTTTGATCCTCCCGAGCCTGCTCTAGAATTCGGTGCCGGATGATTTCCCACCAGTCTGCGCAGGTGACTTCAAGTGTTTCATTGGTATTGCCATTGGTCGAAATTCGTGCGGCTAGCGTTGGCGGCAGAAAATGCGGTGCACCTTGGCAATGACTGGAATGGGTACAGGCCGCATAACCGCCCGGCATCGTGATGAAATAAGGACTGCCCGCCCAATCTAACGCAGCATTTTCCGGAGCGGGCGGTATCTGCTCATTGAGACGAAGTCGCTGATAATTGCGTTTGGCCGGGTGATAACACATACCCAGAAACTCCCGATAATCTTGTGCCAGATCCGCATCTTCAATATTGCGGGCGGTCAATTGAACTCGTGCTTCGCGGAGATCCGCATGGCTTGGTAATGACTGAATCACTGCATGGGTGATTCCGGTCGAGAATTTGTGCATCAATCCCCACCATGCGGGGATGCTGATCGCATTGTTACCGGTTGGTATTGAATTGTGGTAAGTGCTTCGATCGGATTCGGCATTGACCTCGATTTGGGGCACACCAACCGTCGGTGATCGCTGATAATTGATTTCGCTGGGTGAGACCTGATAGATCGGTATCAGGCAAAAGAACAGGACTATGACCATCTGTAGGACTGCTTTGAGCTGACCGATCGGAATTTCATGGTTATCGGTCCGTTTCTCGCCGACTGACTGGGTGGCAATCCCGATAATGGCCCAAGCAAGCGGGATGAGTATGAGTCCTGTCTGAGCGATGACATCATAGATGACGCCATAGAGCTGCCAGGCAATCAGCGTGGTATAGAGTTCAAGATAAGAGAATACCTGCATGCTTAAAAAAGGGCTGTTTGTTGTACCGCAACCAGTTCGATCAGGCCGGCGAGAGTTGCGATCAGGATGCGAGTCTGCTGCAATGCGGTATCCCCTAGTCCGGCTTGTTTTGGTAACCACCAGATCGCGACTGCATAGGTTAGAAGGCGAATCGGCAAGAGACCTCGATTGCCCTGACTTTGAAGCATCTCACTCCCTTTTTGTATATCAATACCGGCAAGTTCGATGGTAAACAGGAAGACCACTCCGGCCGCTAGCAACACACCAAGCCCGATGGAAAGATCCCTGAATAACTTGATCATTCGAAAATTGCTCCATCTGTGGTGGGTCTGCCCGGCGTATACCCGCCACTCGGTTCTGCGGTTTGTTGTTGTCTGTGGATATCTGCTCGAATTACTGCAGCAGCGGTGGAACTCGCAGCGCGGGTTCGAAGGTCATATTCATCCTTTAGGAGTCTAGCTTCGGTTTCCAGTAGGGGCAGTCCCTCCCGAATAATCATCTCCCGTGCTGGTGAGGTCTGTACCTCTGGTAGACTGGCGCCGACCAAAATGATTCTTCTTGCTAGATTTACTTTTTCCATGGAGCGCAGGAGCGCGATCTCGCTACTGATTCGTTCGATTGCGCTTTCACGAAGGCTGGGATTCATATTGCGAAGGGCTCGAAGCAGGTTTGGGGTGATCGCAAGACCAGGGCCACCGAGCTGCTGTAGTTCCTGACTCGAAATGGCTCGGAGATGCGATTCTTCGATCACCTCATTTAGCCTATCTTTTTGCTTCGATGCATCTTCATGCATAGCGGCAGACAAGCCCCGTGGTGGTTGGCCGGCTGGGGGCATGGACCGAGCGTTAGTGATCGTGGTCTCACCAGTGATATCGAGAATATCCTGCACGGCTGAATTGGCGGTTGGCCAATACTCCCTCAAGCGGGACGGTATTGCGCTGGCCGGTCCGTTCTCACCCGTTTCGGTCAGCATTCGGTAGCCTTCTGAGGCTACTCCTTCGTACACTCGGATTTCCCGGTTGTCCGATTTGTCGCAGAAATACTGCTCGCCCCCAATCCAAGTAATACAGCCGTGTTCCGTGGCGACCCGTTTGTGAATTCCGGTTACGGTATTGTTGGTTTGGGTAACTTTTTTCCAGGAGTTGTGCCGACCAAATTTGATCCAGTCGTAGTAGGGGTTTTTACCGGCGAGCAATTCCTGTTCCGCATGTTCACAGGATTTGACTGCCAGGCGATAATCATCCTGATAGCGGAGCATGGTATTCTCGAGCATATTGGCGAGATTGGGATTGGCCTGTCGAAGCAGGTACAACGGCAGGGATGCGATGGCACCACTCGCAGCATAGATCAGGGTATCGACCGCCCGGTCGAGACCCGATGTGAACTGGTTGAACATCTGCTTTAGATTTTGTTCCAGGTCAAATTCTCCGCAGGCGTATCCCAATGCCAATTCTCCGGAGCCACGAATGCGGGCATGACGGCGATAACTGGCCGGTCCACTGATCGCATGAGCACCACCGATTTCGTAATAGATAAGATCATCGATGAGATACTCCTGTGCCTTGACCGATGTACTCATCACGAGCAAAGCGAGACAAACAATAAATCCGTTCTTCTTCATATCGATGACCTCAAAATGCAATCCGTGAGATCAGCCATCCGGGACCAGGACAGCAGTCGTGCAATGGCCAGTACACCCAGCCGTATCCCCCTTCCGAATCTCCGGAATTGTTCTCTCGTCCTTTCCAGTAGTACGGATCCTGACCAAAGCTCTCGCAACGCTGTTCCAAGCGTGGATGAAGCATCTGCCACTGGTCGGTCTGTTCATGACTCGATCGAATCCCCGGTACTTGCTGGTAGATGTGTGGTTGATCGGCTCGAGTTGCGATATCGACCGCTCGTTGCGCAGCGACTGCACCGGCTAGCACATCGTGGTGCTGGTGGACATAACCTTGGCGTGGATAGATATTTGCCCAAGATTGATGAGCTGGACCGATGGGTCGTGATCCAGGATTCCAACTGTCTGGATACAGTTGCTCGGTCAGGCCACTACGCCAGGCCAAAAGATCCATTTCGGATTGGAAATACGGCTGCATCGGCACAACTTCTGAAGGACAGAAAACCGGAAAGGTCTGGTTCGCCCAGTTCAGAAATTTCTGACCAATCGGATTCCCGATAATAGAGACTTCCTTGAAGCGCAAATTCTCGATAGAGGGGCGTCTTTCGAGAGACGAAGCCGGTTTGGTTGTACTTCCATGAGCACCACCGATCGCTATGCCCACTCGTGACTGAGTAAGTGAACTTGCGACAGCCGTGAGCGGCCTGCTGATCAGCTTGGCTTCGACCCAGGGGTTCTCACCGGGCTGGTTATAGCTCGAGACGACCAAATCTGGAAGTCGGTGCTCGACCCACGGTACCGAGATCACCTTGCAACCAAAAAAGCCACATTTCAGGCGTAGGCAGATGCCCTTGATACGCCAGTTGACACAGTCAACAGAACGTGTAGATTGGGCAATTTCCGAACTGGTGAAGCCTGCCCCCAACGAAGTACCGACTGGGAGAGGCAGAAAAGAAGGCGCGAAGAGTAGGAGATAAGCCGTGACCAACGAAAGCGGCGAGATTTTTTCTCCCCACGCCTGGATCGACATTCTTTCACAATGGTTCATTTTGTCTTCCTTTTTTTGACTGGGATTGCCAAGCGCTGAGTGCCCGACGAACATTCGTTCCATACCAGACCGCTTGCTGATTAAAGACGATGGCGGGTAGGAATTTGATCTCTTGGTTGCGGATGCGAATGAGCCCTTGCCAGGCAAGGATCAGTTCACGGCGGTGAGAATCGGTCAGACGCGATTGGGTTACGGATAGACGTTGTTGTTCATCTAGGGTTTCGAGCCCGAATGCCAAGATATCCTCAACTTGCAGAATTCGGTCAAGCGTAATCAGCCGAGTTATCGATTGCTGAGCAGACGGAATGCTTACTGGATGTTGCGATACGGTGTAGACTGTGATCGAATCCTGTGCGAATGCCGAATGCACAAGTGACCCGAAAGACAGGAACAGGGTAGTGGTTGAGAGTAAAATCCAATTTCGTTGCGATTTCACGATTGGCTTTGCTCGCCAATGCGGCGTATGAGTTTTGTAGTATCGATTCATTGTCGTCTTGCCTCTCGGATTTTTTCGGCAATCCACTCCACTGCTTCTATCTCGCTATCGAGATTCTCTTCCTCCATTATCCGCTTGCGTTGGGTAACCTCGGCTTCCTCGGTTTGAGCAAGTGCCAACGCAATCGCCGGTGGAACATTACGAAACAGCATGGGAGGGCGTCCAGACAGCAAAACGCCTTCCGAATAGCGTCCGGGCGATTTGCGTGCTTCCGAAAGTAGTCGAACATCTTCGTCAGACAGGTGTCGAAATCGACCTACTTCGTCAATTTCCTCCTTTGGCATCGACAGGCAGAACCAAAACTCGGCCATCGAGAGAATTTTTCGTGTATCGTTGGGGAAGTCACTCAAACTTTGTGTCGCCAACCACAGCCATAATCCCCATTTGCGCCACATCTTGGAACCGCGAGTCAGGTAATCGGCTAGTAGCGGATTGGTCGTTGTAACATGGGCCTCGTCAATCATGACCAGCGACTGACGCCCTGAACCGCGTCTTCGCTCGGCATCTCTTTGAATCGCATTCATCAAGGAAATGAATGCGATTTGCAGAATATCGCGACTATCTTCGGCTTCTACAATCCCTCCAAAATCAACAATGGTGACATCCACTTGTGGCCATAGACTGCCTGTTCGATCGAACAATTTGGCCCGTGTTCCGTCAAGGAACAGTCTTGCATTTGCGTGTAATGTTTGTATTCGAGCAAGCCCAGCCCCATCAAGTGGACTGTTAAATCCCCATGGAATCATGCCCATGGTATAGCTCTCCAGCACATTGATGAAACCCGAGATCAATGCATGTTGCTTGCCATCTCTCTTTGCTTGAATTGAGGCATCAACCACGGCTGATCGGACAAACGTGCGATCCTGTCGGGAGTACAAGCGTTCTTCACGGGGATCGCAACCGGTTATGATCATTCGCCCTGCGGTCTCCATTTCCCCGAGAAAATCGATTTGATCGGTTGTCAAATCATCCGAATAAGCATTCGTGCAACTCTCGATTTGTTCGCTGAGCATGCGATGTGAATCGGCAAACGGAGGTAGGGCCATGTTGCCGGATTTCAGTCTCAGATAATGGACGGACAGTCCCTGGTTATGAAAGTAATCACCAAGCAGACGAAAAGAATCACCCACATCGATGATGTATAGATGCGGTCGATGCAAAGCCATAACCTGCATGGCTAGGTAATTCAGGAGGGCCGATTTGCCGGTACCGGTGGGTCCGAGAATTACCGCATGCGGAGCCTTGTCCCGATCTTCGGGGTTCAGGATATCCAACATTACCGGTTGTCCGGCCCGATCGAAAAAGGTAAAACCGGGTTTACCAGAACCATTAGCTTTACCCCACAAGGGTGAGGCAGCCAAGGCATTCATCAGCCACTCAAAACGCTGACGCATAAAATATCGGTCAAACTCCGGGTGATAGCCACAGGGCAGATAACGGACATACTCATCGAGGGGGTAGAGGTCACATCCGGGATCGATGGTGTCAAGTCCCTGCTCTTGACAGAGCGACTGAATACGCGCCATTCGGTCGTGGAGGTGTTCCAGATCCTGACCGCGAGTGAAGAAACCCATGGCCATTTGAATCATGCGATTGCCGCGGGCGAGAGCAGCTTGACACTGTTCGACCTCCATTCGGACCAGCTTCGATTCGGCATTATCGGAGAGTGCACGTTTGTGGACAAACTCAAGGTGTTGCAAAATTCTGTCCTTGGGCACAAAAATCAGTGTTAGGGCGAATACCGTATCGACTGGCAATCGATCAAAGAATGCTGCCGTCCGTCCTCGCCCTCTGATCTGTTCCAGAGTCAGCAAACCGGGTCTCGGTTCCTCCCGGAATCCGACCACGGGCAAATACCGGTGTGGTTGTCCATCAAATAACCATATTCCCTGATGGGGATCCGATATGGGGCGATGTTGCAGTACCGAATGCATCAGATCATGCAAAAATCGTGGGGGCTGATCTTTCGATAGATCATGTCGGGCCATTCGTTCCCAGCCGTTTGTGAATCCGGCAGGTTTTGGATTCAGCCATGGATACAGCCAAGCGATTAGGTCACTGGGGCCGATTCGACGTGATTCGACACCGGCCGCGGAGAGGCCATGGGCCAGATTGCGTGCAAGTTCGTCCAGTTCGCTGTGTGACCCTTTGCCCGAACGACCGGAATATTCTGACCCAGCAAAGCGGCGGGTTAGTACCAGACGGGCTCGGCGTAGTCGTCCACCCCAGCGGACTCGGGTATGGGTATCCTCAAAAACCCCGCCAGGCTTGCCGATATCGATCAAGTGATTCTTCATCAGGGTCAGGAAGTGTTCAGAATACTGGTCTATGTTGGTGCCGATTTCTTCGGCATAACGGCGCATGTGCTGGGCGGTGTCGTGTAGCGGTTCATCCGCGAGATAGAGTTGAATTACCCATGGATTGTTCGAACGCTCTGGAATGACCACAAAGGATCCACTTAATGCCTGCAACATGTTTTCGAGTTGTGCTTCGGAGCGTGCTTCAGCATCAACTGGTGACAGTTCCAGAATTGCGGCTGCCGAGGCCCAGTCTTCCAGCACAAACAGACGGGTATTGGGGTCCCAGCTTCGAATCGGTAAAAACCGGCCGAAGGAAGGCGGTGGCTGGTAGGATCGTCTGGCCTCAGCCACCGAGAGGTGTGGCTCTTCATTTCTGAGCAGACCGATGCCAACGCCAAGTCTTTTCAGAGGCTGTATCCAACCGCTATTTACAGTTGGTTTTTCCTGTGTATCTTGAAAGCGTTTGGGTAGAACCATACTCATTGATACCTCCCCTGTTGATAGACTTCACCGGGCAGGGCCCAGTTGTTGGTTTTGGTATACAGATGGAAGTGCGTGAGATATCCGGGAACCGGATGTCCATCGGGACTTAGATGCGGAAAAATATACAGATGAATACGGGGGTTATGGAGAGTAGGAAATAGCCAATCGAGTTCGGATGTGGCACTTCGTGTCCATGCCGCTGCCCCCGATTCCCCACCTACATTCATGCCCACGATATCGGCCGCGAGGCCGGTGTTGGCAGATGTGCCGTACCAGATTGACTCGACGGTGGGCACTGTGTGATCAAAGATCTGTTCGCGGGCCGAATCGGTACAACCATACAGCATGCCGAGTAACCAGAATGCCAACAGCGGTCTGACGAGCTGGATTGGAGACATATCAGTCTAGCCCTCCCGGTCGGTGTGAATGAGTTTGTGCGGATGCAAGGTGACGGATTTTGCGAGCTTCCGGGTGCCAATTGACCGGAATGGCCTGCTCGATATGCAGGCTGAGTTCGGTTCCGGGCCGAACCACTACTGCATCAAATGTCTGTGCAGCTCGCTCGGCGATCATGCGAGCCCATTGATTAATACCGGCAGCTACGCCTTGACCGAACGCATATTCACCAAGATTGCCGGTCAGATTTCGGGTGATCTGATCACTTTGTCGAATCACAGTCACTTGTTGGTCGCTGTAGGCTTCGGCTATACCGGCAGCAAAGGAGGATGCCGTAATCTTGCTAATGGTTTCATTCAGATTTGAGATGTACTGACCGGGAATACAGGGATAGCCTTTTGCATCGGAGATGTAGCCCAATGATTGATCACCCGGATTTCCAGTTTCGGGATAGGTTGCGATGGTCCCATCTGCAAAAATAAAGGTCACTTGCCTGATTCGTCCGGTGACGCAGTGCAGGGTGGCATCACCGAGAGCGACACCAGAAAAGATGGCGCGTTCCACCTGGGATAACTGATGGTCGTTCGCCAGCAAGTTATCGCGACCGATTATGGCTTTGAATGGGATTGGTTCGGTTACCTGTCCGTCAATCGGCACACGACCAATGAGCGCGGTAAGTCCACGAGCTCGGACCAGCGAAGCTTCTGGTGGAATGGTGTAGACGGGAACGGGAGAGGGTGATTCCGGAGTTGGATGCTTGGAAGATAGTCCACCCAAATTGAAAATACTGGATGAGTCCGGGTTCTTCAGGGAAAACGGATCGGTGATTTTTTGCCATCCGGGTTCGAGGGTGAGTGGATCGGGCTTGAGGGCGGTATGCCAAATCAATCCATCTTGTCCGAGCACGCCCGGACTTCGGCTCTCGGTTCTTGGCGTCGCAATCGGGTACTCGTTATCGAATCGATCCTCCAATTGGGCGAGACGTTCATCGGTTGTTTGGAATAGTTCATCACGTAGTGTCTCGAAACGGCTCTCTGCACGGGTATCTGCGGTGTGTTGTTCTCGTTTTAAGTCTTCGACACGACTGGTAAATGTACGAATCTCCTCACGAACCGAGTCGATTCCTGAATCGGTATTTTGCGCAATGTTATTGATGCGAGTTTTGATTGATTCAACTGTGCCGGCTAAGGCCTGCACAGTCTCTTCGGGACGATCGGCGCTCGCATCTCCCAGATTCTCAGATACTTGAAATTCAGTGCTCAATGGATCCGGTGGACTGACGGTTCCAAGCAGTCTTAATACCCAGATTACGCAAAGAATCAGGATAAATCCACCCACGCCGATAATCAGTGACTTGCTGGTTCGGTTGCGTCTGACCATTATCGATCTCCCCGAATTCGAGCAACGTTCGAATTCTTGGTTGGAGGGATATGGGCATGCATACCGAGAGCCTCGATAAAGGGACGATCGGAAACTACATACAGGGCTGTGGATGCGTTTTGATCCAACGATGGGTGCTGGAAGGCTGCCGCTTTCCAGATTCCCCGTATGTCACGGGGATCAAGGCTGAGACGTCGCGATTCCTGATTATCCAGTCGCACGGCGGTAACGATTAGATTACCGGACTGCCAACTTGCTAGAGGTGTTGATCGAATGCGTACGCCACGCAACAATCGAACTGGTTCTTTTTCCACTGGTCGTTCGATAATTCCCGGCAAATTCGAGAACAGTCTGATTGGTGCATACAGCCTCTCGGCGGCAAAGCGTACCAGTTCTACATACCCCGCTTGGTGAATCGGCACTCCGAGAGGGGGTGGTGTTGCTGGTTTTTGCTGGATTTGCTCGGCCGTTGTATTGTTCTCCGTGTTGATTTTTAGTGGTGCGGTGATTGCGGAGCTGACTACCGATTCGATATCGAGTGGGATGATTCGCCCGTCTGCGAGCTGGATTTTGGCGCGTGTGGTAAGTGGCCGATTTGCCGTGATCAGTAGGTTATGGTCGTAGATTTCGAAATCAAAGGCCTGCGAATACTCGGGATCGATACCGAGACGGAAGGGCTGCTCGAAGATCATCCGTCGTTCGACATTGACGCCGAGACTAACGGGTACTGGAGCACCTGTATATTTCACGCGAATGGTTTCCTGTTCTATGGGTGGACTCTGGAGCAATCCGAAATCCCGTAGCATTTGTATTTCGGAATTTGTGTGAGTGTCTGCACAAGCATTGGCGAAGACCAAGAGGGACAGAGCAAAGAGCAGACAGGCCATCAAAGTCCCAATATCCTTTGAAGTCGTGTCAATGAAACGTCTGGTCGGCAATATTCCCACGCAAATAGAGCCTTGTGGAATTAGCCAACCATCCCGATGCTTTCGTGTATTGGTGGATAATGGGCTCATTTGTCCACCTTGCTTACGATTCTGGATGGTTCGTGAATCCAGCCATCGAGTTGTAATCCCCAACGATTTCCATCTGGATCGATATCTGCACGAACCACACGGACCTGATAGCGGATGATTGTGTCCTTGATGGGTGAGGCCTCGATTGATTCGACAAGGCGATATTCCAGATCGACACTCCAAACACCCGGGCCTAGATCCTCTACGCGCTCGGGACTGTAGAGACGATCCGGGGCAGGGTGCAGGGCACGTGCTCGAGCGCGAAGCTCATTCAATCCAGAACGATTTCCCAATCGAGTGTAGTCTTCTAGAAGGTAACGGCGAAACGAGGGAGTGAGATAGGGGGTTTGAGTTTCAATTGCCTTGGCATAGTCGACTTCGCCGTCGACTGGCCAGTGATTGAGTTGTTGCAGGGTTTGTCCAGCAAAGCCGTATACCGTGGCCGAACTCGGCTGACCGGCAGTCTGAAATCCGCCCTGTGTGGTATCTGGAGGGATATATACCGTGATCCATTCGCGAGATTGGGCTAGGCCTATGGATAAAGCAAGGGACACAAATCCAAGGATGATATTGGATAGTAGCAACGAGCGATTGATGGCCATCACGGTATGGGTGGTATTCATATAGCCCATGTCGCCGACCAGTCTCTGCAGACGCGACGAGTTATGTTTTACCTCGGTGGAGCAGGCCGAAGCTTGTCCGTCTGCAGGGACGGATTGTGGTGATGTCTGTTCGGTTTGCGTAAAGAGTTTCATCACATGCGATCCTGTCTCTGACAATCCCATGGACCGTGTTCATCGATCAGTCCCTGGATTGGAGTGATGCAATGGAGTAGTTTGAAGAGTCGCTGCTGGACATAGCCTTCTGGACTCTGGCGTTTCGAACGAATCATTTCGGCTCGCAATCCAATAGCACCGGCAAAGCCGAATACCGTCCCCATCAGGAGTGAGATATGTGGGACCGAAAACAATGGCAAGGTGATTAGTAGGGAGACAATCAACAGAGCAAATCCCACCGTGATGGTGAAAATAAGCTCACTACCGGTCAGTCCAACAGCCATGGTCGGCTGAAAACTGATGCGTCTTGCTGTTGGCAAGCGGGCAAGCTGGTCAGTCATCTTGCAACCCTTTTTTTCTACGGCCCTGATCCAAGCGGATCAATTGTGACCTCTGGTTTTTGTGGTTGGTCTTTGCCTGTTGGTTATCTGAATCCCGGCCCATTTTGTTTGGGAACCACTCATGCATTTTGGTGACGGCCTTCATTAATTGCTCGGTGATTTGCACCGGTCGATTGTGCAGGGCTCGAATTTGTTCGATCTGTTTGCTGCGAGAATCGAATAGCTGCCCAAATCGTTCTGTGTCTGGCTTTTGGGGGCTAACCGGTAGGCGTTTTTCGAATCGGTCGAAAATCGGCTCAAGGTGCTGTTTATTGGGTTTGGTTACGAGATTTGGACGCAGAGTTCTGGTGATTGCCCGGGTTGATTGTTTGGTGTTCTTTGGCATTTGCTTATCCTCGTATATTGCCGATTTCACCTTGACCGGTGGTGATCATGAAGGTCGTCAGTGTGACCATAATCATGGCTACGATTACGCCAAGTACGAAGCGCTTGGTACCGCCTTCTCGGTCATTGAAAATGCGCAAGGCTCCATCGATAATCAGGTAGGCGGCAACCAGATAGGCAATAATCAGGAGGATCCAAGCGAGGAGTTCAGCCGCATCACCTAGAAATCCGCGCACATCTTCCATAATCTGATCGGCTGTGGGCTGTGCCCACGCCATTGGTTGTACTAGCCATAGAATCAGACTGGTACACCATTGCTTCAAGCGAGTTGTTGGCGAGTTATTCTTTCTGTTGTATTTTGTTTGCATTTTCCAATTCGGTTGCTCAGGTGATGGACCAATCCTGTGCGGTCAGCCACAGCACGAAGAACACCAGCACCAGAATTAATACGGTTCCGGTCATGGCGTGGGGGAAATCCGCCTGCTTGAAACTTCGGGTAATTATTCGGATCAGATACCACGATGAAAACAGCAATATCGAAACCACAGCGAGGGTTGCAATCACGAGGCGGACATCTGCTGTTGCAAGGCCGGAACCGGCTTCGAATGCAGTACTGACATCGGTTCCGATCATGGATTCATCCTCCGCGGTAATCACCGCTTACTGGTGGCCATTCCCGTGGGGCAGTCGATGGTTGCATGATGGCTTCGATGAGGCCTGTCCTGACCAGAGCGAGATCGGCTTGAATGCGCCCAAAGTTCACCGTCAATCTCGAGTGACTGGCAGGCATGCGAGAGACTGTATCGACCAGCCGGATCACCGCATCAACTTCCTGAATTACCGTAGCCAATCCGTTGAGTTGACTACCCGTTCCATGGTTTGGTGTGGTTCGGATTGGCGCATTGGGAGGCAGCAATGGCACCCAAACTTGGGTCGAATCGCTGGATATTGCTGTTGGTTGTTGTTTGATCTTAGCTTGGTGATTGACTCGGGTATCACGATCGAGATCCCGAGTCCCGAATGTGGAGCATCCGCTGAAGGTCATGGTTATCGCGATCAGCAATAGTGCGTACAGAATTCGTCGGATTCTGATGTTTTCTATCTGATTGAAACTGGCTCCTGGATTGATCAAGGTATGTTGGGAACCCTGTCGATGGACTTCGAGATGGAAACCGAAAGGGTTTTCTGTGTTTGGAAATAAGTCAATCATGCAGGACCTCGCTAGACATACTTAGTGAAGTTGGAAGTCAGGGCCATAAGATTGATGCCGAGCAGGAACGCGAACGGCACAAAGACCCAGGCTGGATTGACAGAAGTCGGCCAAGCCAGATACAGCATAATCGGAACCAGCACAACTACTCCAGCTACATGTTTTGCCCAGTGATAGAGCATGCTATGCTCGATATCACCACCGAATCGACGCAAGTCGCGTCGAACTGTGCCTTCTAAAGCACCCCAGACTCCGAACAGAACGATCAAAGGTAAGGCCGTGATGGTGATTGCTAGCCGAACCAGATAGGTCTGAATCGTGTTGATGGCAGCTTGCAAATAGCTTGCAAGAAGATACGAGGTCGCACCGAAGGAAACGATCAGTGTCTCAAGACCGGTCCACACCATCAGAACCTGATAGAGGTTTGAGAAAATCCAAACTGCCCACACTGCGGTTACAGGCATGATCTCATACCGACTCGACTCACCGAAACCCAGATAGGATAAATCCTGCTCCAGGATAGCTGCCGAACGGCTGGCGCCCTGATCCGACCAAAACAGAGTCATACCGAACCATTCGATGATGACGCTTACGATCATGGCTCCAATCAGAGCACCAAACAAACCGGCGAATCCACATAAAAGCCGAACAGTCAGTCGTCGAGGACGGATGGTCAATTCATCTTTCATGCTGTTTCGCCTTTAGGAGTGAATGGATTGGCTGTTTCATCTGGATGTTTTGCATCCGTTTGCTGATGGACGGAATTTTCTTGTCGTGAGACCGAAGCATCCGAAATCAGATTGCGAAAGTCCTCGCCTACCTGCTGGTTTGGTGGCATGTTGTTCTGCCACCAATCGTCTCTTGCCCAGTCGAGTTTGCTGTGATAGTCGTTTTTCATATGGGCTGTGAGCGCCTCAATATTTGGAGGCAAGTCCTGATCTTTGCTTTGTGGTAGTGGCAAACGAAGCTTGAAGAGTTGCCCACCTTCCATCAACATAAATGACTGTCCCTTGGGTAGACGGGTCAGATCTCCCGGCTCCAGCATGGGTACATCCGAAGTGGTAACTCGGTCCTGTACTGCACTACCAAAGTGTTTCTCTGAGGTTGGGTCTGACTGGTGTTGTGCGACCGAAACCGTGGTCATCTGTGCAACTTGTACCTTTGGCAACATATCAGTCAATAATTCGGCTGTTTCCTTGTTGCGGACTCTCAACATGTGCAGGGTATTGAAATTACCGGCAATTTGCTGAGCCTTGGCCCGATTGCCAATTCTGGCTTCAACATCCGACCAGGTCTGGGTATAGGCAGTGACCTGAAATCCGGCCCCGCCTGCCTTGTTCAGCATCGGAATAAAATCGTCGCCAATCAATTCGTTGAATTCATCGCAGTGGAGACTGATTGGAGATATTTCGTTTTTTCGTGGATAGGTCATATTCCGACATGCGCTTTGGGCATAAATCTCCCCAGCGGTTGCGGTTAGATCCGAGAACATGGCGCTGCCTACGGCAGCACTGACCATTGCATCCTGAAGTGCGGCTAGACCGACATAGACTACGGCGTGCTGTTCAATCACGTTCATCCAGTCCAAAGTGGGTCGGGAGTCCGGCCTACTGTAGTCTGGGCTGAGCAGTTCAGCTACTGCGCCAGTGGTCAATTTTTCTAGAAAAGGTCCAAGTGAGGCTGTGATTTTGTCGAAATAGCTACGCTCGTATTTGAAGGCGCTCAGTAAGCCATCAGCGACCGGATCCGAGGTGCCGAATTCCTGCATTACTTGTACGAGGATGCGTGCTACCGAGACCGCATGGATATCGTGACTGCGCTCGGCGTTGGTGAGCGAGGGGACTTTAGGACGCTCCCGGTCATTGGCCGATCCGGTTAGGCCATATTGCATTTGCTCAATTCGATCTTTCCAGTCGTCCGGGCCGTGTTTTTGCAACCAGAGCTGGCCATAGCGAATTAATAGGTTGTCGATATTGGAAACATGTGAGTGAATCAATCGGTAGGTTGGGCGCTGTTCTAGGCTATCGAGAGCCTGGGCAACGATATTGATAAAGCGCCAGGCAAATTCCCGAAAGGCGATGGCATTACCTTCTGCTGGCAGGGCATTGGCAATCCGGGTGGCCACTTGGGTAATTCGGGTATAGTTTCCGATTGGGTTGTAGCGAGCGGAGTGCTCGGGATAGGCTAGATGGAAGACCAAGAATTTGTCAAGGCGGCCAGCAGCCTGGCAAGCGGCAACCATCCCTTTTAGTAATTCGGCATCGCCTTTGGGGTCGATGACGATAGTGGTATCTCCGCGGCGAATATCCTGATTAATGAGAATTTCGGCAAAGCGGGTTTTGCCGACTCGGGTTGTTCCAAGTACTAGGGTATGTCCGACTCGCTCACTGATGGGTGAGTAGAGGGGTTTTTCGCCTTCCCAAAGACCAACTCCATGGATTTCGGGTCGACCGCCGACACCGGAAGGTGGGCGAAATGGGTTTAGCCAGTGGTCAATTTGTAGGATTGAAGCAATGGATGGCAAGCCAATTCGTTCGCAGGAGAGTGAGAGTCTCTTACCAATCTCAGTAGCAGAGGACGATTGAAAATATCGTGCGTTATGAGGTAGCAAGCAGTCGCGCAAGCGTTGAGTGTGTCTAGCTTCCCAGCGAAAACCCTTGCCAACATACAGCTGATGTTCCGAGATCGGGATCCGTTCTCGTTGTAGTGTAAAGCGCGGAAGTTTGCGCAGGCATTTGTGGTAGCTGACGATTCTTGTGCCCTGTCGGAATCTCCAGAGTCCGAATCCGGTAAACCCGATGACGGCGACACTAGCTACGGAGGGTGGCATATAGAGCCAATTCTCAAAGCCAAAGACCATGATTGCTATTGAAATTGCGAGACCGGCCGAGAAAAATTCGACAGGGGGTCTTAATAGACATTCAACCTGATACCGATTCGTCATTGACATTTGTCCAATAAGTGGCTTGGGAATTCACTGCCGCTACTCTCGCAGTTCGAGTACTGAGGACGGGAATGACTCTGAGCTCTTTTGAAGTTCAAAGGATTCCAGCTGACAGAGGACCGCCGCTCAATGTGAGAAAAAAACACCACTTCTCCCTTCCATCTGGACAGTCCGGTATTTCTATTTGACCTAGCTAATCGAGCTCTACTCGAATTCCACTTTTGGAAGCCAACTGCACTATGGTGATTATTGGAGTTCATCAACATCAGCGCTGATTTTTGCTGGGCTTGTTTGAGCATCTGTGATTGGATGTACATGCCGTTATTCCATTCTCGTTTTGCTACCAATCAGGAGCATGGGGACCGTCTTGATGCCAATGAGTTTCGCGAGTTGATCAAATGGAGCGATTTGTACGGTGAGCCCGTGTGCTTTATTGCGAATCAACTCAAATTCGGTTGGGGATTGCACCTTTATCAGTACACAGATTGCGCCATGTTCAATCAATTCCATACGGTTTTTGATTAGCCAATCGATTGAAACTCGATCATTTCCGAGCACGCAGATCGGTTTGCTCAGAGGGACATTCACCCGCTTGATGCCTGCTTTTTTGGCAGATGGGACTAGATCTGACTGGATCGGAAAGATATTTGTCTGGCGAGGTGGTGGAGTCTGGGTATTGGGGTAATCGGTGCTCGATGCTTCAAACCGGCCCAGTAATTCACCGAGAAGTACAGTTGCGGGTATGGCTTCGCTATCTCGTCCGAGGACTTGCAACTCCGCCTGAATACCCATTGATATTGCAAGCAAAACAAACCCAACCAAAACTTGAGAACTACCGATCATAGTTGGACCTTCCGATGTGATTGATCAGGTTTCTGGCTACTCTTGTACGGTAGGCATCAGCGAGTTTGGGGGTTGTAGTATGAAAAGCACCAACTGCAGACCAGACATCTCCATTTGATCGATCGAGTCCTTCACTGAATATCTCAGCGGCGATCCGTGAGTTGGTATAGGGATCGAGCATGGATTCAACGGTCTCAAATCGATCGGCGTGGTATCGATATTCGATCTGGAATAAGCCTACTCCAAGTTGTTTAACTTTTCTGTTAATCGCATCCTTCAAGGCGGACTCTGCAGATTCTCGGTCGCGGAAGTAATGGGGCTGTTTGTCGATTGAGAGTGTCCAGGGCCATGGTCGAAACTCTGCCGTCATTGTTGACTGACCGGATTCGGTGAGAGCAATAGCATAGAAGATGGCCGCTGATAAGCCTTGAGTAGACACGGCAGAGCGGTAACCCGTTGGTACAGAATTCTCTGCGTAGTTCGGTACTGTGATGCAAAGCAGCAGGATCAGGATTATGGACTGTAGAGGTTTCTTCATTGGGCCTTCGCAAGCAGAGATTGCAAGTCGACTGGATCACTGAGTTCTGAGCCCACAAAAAATAATGGGAGATCTTTTGTTTGATATCCGAGTTGCGAAAGTTGATTATCGATATCGTGGTTTAGGGTAATTGCACGGTTGGCTACCTGTTTCGCGGGTATACCCACCTGCCGGGCCCAGATTCTGATTTGTCGATCGGATTCAGCACCCACCATGTACAGATCGAAGGGCCTGCCCGAATTGAGGAGGGTTTTTATCTGATTGTTGCAGGAAGGGCAATCTAGACCGACGAAAGCGGTAATTCGGGTTGACAAAGTACCGGTTTGCGCTGAAGACTGGAGAGGTGACTGAAGCAGAGTTTCTTCGAAGAAACTGAAGTCTGGACGATTTCGTTCAGTACGGGCTACTTGTTGGTAAGAGCGGTTGAATGCGAACAATGCATCCAAGCGTTGGGTTTCCTGCTCCCAGACTATCCGAGCAAAACGGAGCCGCTCAGTATCGGTTTGGGCGTTGATACCGAGGACCATAGCCGGGACGAGATTGGGATACCAGTGCCCGGAGGGACCGGACATTAATTTGCGATAGGTGTTCCAGTCGGTTTCGGACAGCCCCCATGCTTTGTGGTGAACTTCATCAAGGTCGACATGGCCGATGGAGGTTTCTGGAGTTATCACATTGGTAAAGGTGGTAGCTTGAGCCTGGGTGTGTTGATCAATCGAAACGATCAATATTCCGATCAGCACTATCGAAAGACCAGAATAGAGAGTGAGGATGATCGGATTTCTGGTCATGGATGACTCCTTGGGAATAGCGAGTCAGAATGTTGAGAGTTTGAGAGAATTTGTTTATGCTCTTGTTCGGGTCGAGTTATGGGAATGATGCGAATCATCCTGGATAGATGATCAACATCAATTTCAAATCCTCGGCCGACTCCAACGATTGCGGCAATCGCTGAGTCGATCCGCTTTTGCTCAAACCGGTTATGTACGAAAGCGAGTCTTGAAGACAGGAGTAATTGAACTTTTGGATGATTACTTTCGGTAAGCTGATATCCGGTTCCAGAAAGTGCAGTTTTCACTGCCTTACCGATTGAGATACGGTCCGAGAACTGTAAATCGACAATTTGACGTAGTGGGTTTCGTTGAGCGGTATCCTGTACCTGAACATTGATGTCGAGATATCGTCCCTGTGGTATAAAGTCACCGGCCGAGACAGATACAGGAATCAATCCCCAGAGCCAAGAAGCAAACAGGATACAAGAACTTGTATAATGAAACTTGGATTTGCGCATTAACCGTCAAATTGTTTTGGACGGTTATGATTTAATACGCTGGATTAATTGATCACAAGAAAATACCTGTTAATCGGTTTACGAATTTTGAAGGGGGTTTTTCAGTTGACATGAATTAGGGTCAGAGCCTGTAAATCTAAAACATTTTGACATTGAAGGTTATCGGAAACTGCCGGCAACATTCTGGATTTATTTGTTTGCAATCTGCATGGATTATTGAGATTTAAAACTTTCCATTTCAATTCTCAAGCCTGCATGTTGACTGATATTACATTCAATGTTTTGTTATAACATTAAACTCTCCGTAAACCACAATTTTAAGTTTTGGATATTACTCTACTAACAATTTGTGAACAGATGCATTATCCTCAATAAAATAGACAAAATCTTCTGAAAGATATGTCAGGACACTATTGAAAGTTGTCAATATTGATTCTGAGAATATGAAGCCTCATCAATGCAAATATTAAATCGAATCAAATTGCTGATATATAAAGCACTAGGCCGTTTTCCATTTAGTTTGGGGCTAAGCACACGATTTCAGATTAAGGCAATCAAATACAATGTGAGGCTTATGGCACCTGAGGCACAAGAGGAGTTCAAGAGAATATTGCCACAGGTCAGTGAAAAGATCTCGATTGATTTGGGTGCAAATCTAGGCGTGTATACAAAACTGCTTGCAAATTATTCCAAATTAGTGATTGCCTTTGAGCCAGACCCTTGGACTTTTGAGAAACTTAATGAGAATGTTGGGTACATCAAGAATGTGAAACTTGAAAATCTTGCAGTGGGTCCTTCAGATGGTTTTGTTAAACTTTATAGGCATGAGGATTTTGATTGTGATAAGGCGTTTTTCTCTGAATCAAGTTCGGTCTGGTGTCGAAGCGATTTCAATGAAGGCGATAGTGTAGACGTTAATCAGGTCGACTTTATTCGTTATATCGAAGATTTGGATGAAGATATTGGAATGATCAAGATGGATATTGAAGGAATGGAACTTGAATTGCTTGAAGCGCTGTTTTTACGGCCTGATTTACTATCTCGAATTGACTATATTTTTGTTGAGACACATGAGCGTTTGTTTCCTGATAAGTTCGCGCGGTTCAATCAAGTCAGAAAACAGGTGCATCAAATTCATAAACCCAAAATAAATCTGAACTGGCATTAAGTTGTACTTATGAGTATAGACAACCCCCCCCCCCCCGCAATGCCATTAACTTAATGTCCGAAACCGTGTTAACTTAAAGGAATATCGATAAA
>JAPOUQ010000030.1 GCA_026708585.1 Gammaproteobacteria bacterium | reverse complement strand
TTTATCGATATTCCTTTAAGTTAACACGGTTTCGGACATTAAGTTAATGGCATTGGGGGGGGGGGCAATGTCAAGCCACTACCGCGAATTAAAACAAATGAACGATAAATATCATGATTTTGGTATTATCATGGTCTATATTTTTTGCATATTTTGCCAATCAAGATGGTAATCATAAGAAATTTTGTTAGCTTGGGAAGCTCCTATGGGAGCGTTAATCCCGTATCATGCATAATATACGATTTAGCAAATATGGCCAAATAATGTTGCATAAATATATATACTTTCTTTTCCTGTGGATTGAACAATCAAATACATATGAATAGCCTCAAATTTGATATATTTCGAAAAAAGACACGGGAAGAGGGATGCAGACAATATAGATTAAAAGAAGATCGGAAATATGGGACTTCATAACATGTTCAGACTGGCTACCAAAGACAAAAAATGAGATTTTGGGTTCGATTTTCTACAAGAGTTTTGACGCAAACCAAAACGAATTTAATGCAGTTAAATGTCAATCAAATTTAATGTGAGGCGATAAATTTGTTAGAATGTACACTGGTGTTGCCTGTGGTGCACTGTTTGGTCTCTAAATCCTTGCAACCTAATTTACTATATAAGGTGCTTGGTTAAGTGGCGGGCGTGTATAAACTTGGTTTATAACCACTGAGAATCCCGATGTCATTTCATTGCACCGCCTTGAACCCTTTGGTTCAAGGAAACGGGATCATACGTCATGAAGCAGACAACACCAAATTTACCGACTTCATATCTGTTAATCGAAAGAAAGAAAATTGATGCAGGATAAGAAGACGATTCGTACTGTTGTTCGCAGACAACGCCAATCTATTTCCCAATCTTTCCAGCGAATAGCTGCGATTGGGCTGGCTAATCAATTGCAAAGTCTTCCGGAAATTCATAGAGCCAAAAATATCGGGGTATATCTAGCAAGTGATGGTGAAATTGATCTTTGGCCATCTATGGAATGGTGCTGGAACAATCAAATCGAAACATATGTTCCCATCGTTCAGAACCAGACAAAAATCCTCAGATTCGCGCCTTTTGGGCGATATACTAAATTAATCAAGAACCGATTGGGAATATTAGAGCCCGAGGTGAAAAAGACCGAGACATTGGAAGTTGGTAAGTTGGATATTCTCTTTATGCCACTTGTCGCTTTTGACTCTTGTGGTACCCGTTTGGGTATGGGTGGTGGGTTTTACGATTCAACCCTGCATGCAAGCCGAGATGCTAGAGGTTCGAAACCATTGCGAATCGGAGTTGCCCATGAATTTCAGGGGGTTGAAAAAATCGAATCGGATCCCTGGGATATACCGATTGATAGGATAATTACAGATTGTTTGATTCGAGATTTCACGAATCTGATGGAACTCAACTAGTTTATACATCGGAGATATCGACTGCTTATTCGTATGAAATATTGGCTAATGAAAAATGAACCGGAAGATTATTCGGTTGATGACCTTGAGAGAGCTGGAATAGATCATTGGGACGGTATCCGTAATTATCAGGTGCGCAACTTCATGCGTGATGATATGTCAGTCGGTGATCAGGCTTTCTTCTATCATTCCAATTGCAAAGTGCCAGGGATTTATGGAATGATGGAAATCGTATCTGAAGCCTATCCAGATCATACAGCATGGGATCCAAATCAACACTACTATGATTCCCGAAGTACTCCTGAATCACCAGTCTGGTTGATGGTAGATGTGAAATTTATCTGCAAGTTTGAAAATCCAGTTACCTTGAAAGAATTACGTACCTATCCGGAATTATCCGATATGCGCATTCTGCAACGTGGGAACCGATTATCAGTTACCCCATTGTCTTTGGAACATTGGAAATTCATTCTCGGACTGACGAATTGATAAGCAAAGACAATCATGAGAAAATTTATTCTTTCATTCATACTAATGGTTTTCCTGCCGGTTATGGTGCAGGCTCAAACAATTCAACAGGGAGAAAACAGAATGGTAAAAATGACAACATCGCTCGGCCAAATTGTAATTGAGTTGTATCCAGACGCGGCACCCGTGACTGTGAAAAATTTTCTCGATTATGTTGAAAGCGGATTTTTTGCGGGCACGATATTTCATCGCGTAATCCCTGGATTTGTCATTCAGGGTGGTGGATTGAATGAGAATATGCAACAAAAGCAGAACAACCCGCCGATAATGAACGAGGCTGATAATGGCATGAAAAATGAGATTGGAACGCTATCCATGGCCCGTACAAATGATCCAAATTCAGCCACATCTCAATTTTTTATTAATCTTACAGACAATGCATTTCTGGACTTCAAGAATAAAACAACCCAGGGTTGGGGTTATGCTGTGTTTGCAAAGGTAGTTTCTGGAATGGAGGTTGTGAATGAGATCGCGGCTGTAAAAACCGGGAACATCGGAGGTCATAGTGATGTTCCAATCGAACCAATTGTTATTCTGGATGTAGAACGTATTGACGAGTAATTCTCTTCGCATTCCTCGTCATTGAATACGAATTATATCCAATTGTAATCATTGGAAAGTTGGCTAATTTTCAAGGTGTCAAGATGCCGGTATCCGTTGATAGCACTGGTTGCTTCCAGAGCAGTACATCCTTTCATCAATGAGGATGTAGAGAAAGTCGCAATGGTATATATCGGTGATGCCAGAGCCTAAAACTCGCTAGAACTTTTATATATTAAAGCATAAATCATGTCGTTAGCGGGTATGTTTGAGATCAAGCCCATACCGATGGCAGTGAATCACGCTAAGCATTACTCAATAAAGGTTGCATTGGTGTTTGCTACAAAATTTCTCTAAAGCATCTGCAAAGAATGGTTAACGAATTTGAGCAATATATCAGCATTAAAAAATCGGATTCCATTGATCAAATGTCGAGTGTCGTCTAGGACATGAGTGGCAAACATCTTCCTTGTAAAAATCTGACCGCACATAACGGATAGTCCAGCGGTGCAAAATCAGCGAGGTATAAACATGACATCACAAGAGCAACTGCAAACAAAAAAGATACTCTTTTAGAAATTCACGAGACTGATAAAGAATTACCGATATACAAAGAAATCTGTCAATGCTTATACAAAATGTAGACTCAATACTTGAGTTGCTCAAATGCAAGTCTCTTTATGCATCAGTAGGGCAATATGAGATCGATCTATCTCAACCGCTATTTCAAGTAATCTCCCTCAAAATCAAGAGCTACTTGATGTAATCAGGAATTTTGAAGATGATCAGCTACATCATAAAAATCTCAAAAGCCAGTTTGCACAGATGTAAGCTGCAATAATGCCTTTATTTTAATGACCGACTGCAACATTCCAAACCGCTCCATCTTCTGCCATGACAATCTTGATGTCTTACGGGGTATCAACTCGGAATGTATTGACTTGATCTATCTTGATCCTCCTTTTAACAAGAACAAGAAGTTTACCGCACCTATTGGCAGTAGTGCAGAGGGGGCCAGTTTTAAGGACATATTTCGAGAAGAAGACGTCAAGGATGAATGGCTGATCACAATTCAAGAGGATGAACCTGAACTTTACCACTACCTTAACGGCATACGAGGGGTTGGTAATCCCTACAACTTTGCCTATCTTGCATATATGGCAATCCGGTTGATTGAATGTGAAAGGGCATTGAAGAAAAACGGTGCAATCTATCTGCATTGCGATCCCACAATGGCCAGTCATCTTAAGCTAATGATGGATGCAATTTTTTCCGAACAAAATTTTCGCACTCAAATATCCTGGAAACGGACAACATCATCACAAAAAGGATCGCAGCATAAAAGTAAGAAATGGGGTAACAATACTGATGTAATTCTCTTTTATGCAAAGTCAAACCAGACACGATTAAATCCCTTCAGGGAACTGACCGAAGAAGAAAGTATTGTTAAATTTAATAGGATTGATGAGCAGGGCAACAGATATTACGATGACAGTGCGCATATCTGGCGCACTCCGGGTATGGGCGCGCGACCCAATCTCTGTTATGAATGGCGAGGCTTTACAAATCCACATCCATCCGGATGGAGATTGGAAAAGGATAGGCTGGAAGAAGAGTATCAGAAAGGAAATATCGTGATTTTGTCAAATGGCAGGCTTCAAAGGAGGAAGTATAAAAAGGACTATCCAGGCTATACATTCGGAAACTTTTGGGACGACATCAATCCTGCGCAAGGTGAAGAGTATAAAGGTTATCCAACACAAAAATCTCTTGCCTTAATGTATCGAATAATTGAGGCATCTAGCAACGAAGGTGATATGATTCTAGATCCCTTCTGCGGCTGTGCCACGACTTGTGTAGCAGCCGAGCACCTGAACCGGCAGTGGATCGGTATTGATATATCGATCATTGCTTATGACTTAGTCCGTGAACGTTTGACTGACCAGGCAGCCGATCCGGGGCATATTCTGCAATTCAGAAATAGGATCAATCTAAAAACTGACCCACCAAAACGAACTGATCAAGATATTGACTATCGGGAAAGGAAATTTGTCTACATTATTTCTCATCCCAGTTATCCGGGCGAGTACAAGGTTGGGATTGCAAAGAATGCCCAGTCAAGGTTGGTCGCATACCAAACGGCTGATCCTGAGCGTGCATACAAAATCGAATACAAAATGGAAACCCCTTATTTCCGAGAACTGGAAAAGCACATTCACGACAGATTTCAAAACAAGCATGAATGGGTACAAGCTGACTTGAAGGACATTAAACAGGAAATGATTAACTACAAGCCAATCCAGACATGAACAAATCCCTTGAAAAAAACAAAACCCGACGCTTAAATATGAAACCAAGCAACTACCAGTTCTAGCCACCCGGAATGAAATGAGAAGTACGGCACGCCTGGCAAGAATGACAGATCGATCAGAAACGTATTGTTAAGTTGGTAAATATTAAAGAGAAAAAATGATCGGATAGCCAATGGTTGCAATTCGATATAATTCCCCTTTGAATTGATAGAACACATCACAAGAAAGCATGTCGCGTAAGTTGTATATCAAAACATTCGGTTGTCAGATGAATGAATATGATTCATCTAGAATGGCTGATTTGCTCGAGAATACTCATGGTTTTATTTCTACTGATGATCCAAATGAGGCTGATATGGTCATGTTGAATACCTGTTCAGTTCGAGACAAGGCACAACAGAAGGTCTATAGTCAATTGGGTCGTTGGAACAGTCTTAAAGCATCAAAACCAGACCTCATTATTGCTGTTGGCGGTTGTGTGGCTAGTCAGGAGGGTGAGCAAATTTTGAAGCGTGCCCCACAGGTCGATATCGTTTTTGGACCCCAAACGCTACATCGTTTGCCGGAAATGCTTGATCAATGCATTGATCAGAAAAAATCAAGAGTTGATATCTCATTCCCCGAGATTGAAAAATTTGACTGCTTACCCCCTGCCCGGGTTGATGGACCCAAGGCATTTGTTTCAATCATGGAGGGTTGTAGCAAGTATTGCACCTTTTGTGTAGTGCCATACACACGAGGGACGGAATTTAGCCGCCCATTTGATGATGTGATAACTGAAATTGTTGAATTGGCAGAGCAGGGGGTACGAGAAGTTACTTTGTTAGGTCAAAACGTAAATGGTTATCGAGGCATACAACATGATGGCGGTATCATGGAGTTTTCACAGTTACTTTATTATGTTGCTTCAGTAGAGGGTATTGACCGAGTGCGTTATACCACTTCACACCCAATTGAGGTTTCGGATGACTTGGTTACTGCACATTTAGCGATACCGGAATTGGTGGCTCAACTTCATTTACCAGTACAGAGTGGTTCGGATCGAATTCTAAAGAAAATGAAGAGAGGGTATACATCCACTGAATACATTGCATGGATTGATAAATTTAGAGAAGCCTATACCAACCTCTCTATCTCCTCGGATTTCATTATCGGATTTCCGGGTGAAACCGAGGAAGATTTCAAGCAGACTATGGATTTGATTGAATATGTGAGATTTGATCAGAGTTTTAGTTTCATATACAGCCCAAGACCCGGAACTCCAGCTGCTGAATTTGAAGATACCGTTCCGATACAGGAAAAGAAAATTCGATTGATGACGCTCCAGAATCGAATCAATGAGTTCGCACTTGAGTATAGTAAAAACATGGTCGGAACAAACCAGCGCTTGCTGGTTGAAGGCTATGCTCGAAAATTCCCACAGCAGTTAACTGGACGAACGGAAAATAACCGGGTTGTTAATTTTGATGGCCCATCTTCGCTGATCGGCCGGTTTGTAGATGTTATTATCACAGAGGCTTTGCCCAACTCCTTGCGTGGACGAATTGAACCTGAATATGTCCAGTATATTAACTGATTATCTTCTTAGTCCTTGACACAACTTATCAATTTCGAACTACTTCCAGCCGAAAACGATCGACTTTCCTCGCTTTGTGGGCAAATGAATTGCCACATAAAGCATATCGAAGAAAACTTACAAGTCCGAATCGTGAATCGAAGCAATCGTTTCAGTATTAGTGGCTCAGAAAACGATTCCGAACAAGCAGCAACGGTAGTGAAAAGATTATTCGAGATGACCAAAAATCGTTCACAACCAATTTCGCCGGGGGATGTTGCTTTGGCTTTATCTGCTTTGGGGGATGATCGCATATCTGAAGATGGGTGTTCTGTGGATGATAGCGATACGGGCACAGAGGATGAGGAAGTGATTTTGAACCTTCGAAAAAATGTGATCCGAGGGCATAATCATCGTCAAAGACTCTATTTGAAGAATATCCGGGATCACGATATCAACTTTGGCATTGGTCCTGCAGGAACAGGCAAAACATATTTGGCAGTAGCGAGTGCTGTGGATGCCTTATCTCGTAACGAGATTGAGCGAATCTTATTGGTTCGGCCTGCTGTTGAAGCGGGAGAAAAATTGGGTTTCTTGCCCGGAGATATCGGTCAGAAAATCGATCCTTATCTTCGTCCATTGTTTGATGCATTGTATCAAATGTTGGGTTTTGAGCGGGTAGGGAAGCTCATTGCACGAAGCACCATCGAACTTGCACCATTGGCGTATATGCGAGGTAGAACACTCAATGATTCTTTTGTGATTTTGGATGAAGCACAAAATTCTACTGTTGAGCAGATGAAAATGTTTTTAACTCGCATTGGATTCAATTCCAAAGCTGTAGTCACGGGTGATATAACCCAGATTGACCTCGCACGAGATCAGTTATCCGGACTCAAACATGCACATAGTGTGCTCAAGAATGTGAAGGGGATCCGATTTATTCACTTCAAACCTCAAGATGTTGTCCGGCATCCCTTGGTACAACGAATCGTAGAGGCTTACGAACAGCATCCTAGTGACTGTTGATTATCAGTTGGCTGTAAAGCATGAGGGAGATTTACCATCGAATCTTCGGATTGAAGCGATCGTTGACGCAGTATTGATGACAGTGGGCAAGCCACAGTCGGAACTGGTTGTTCGGGTCGTAGATGAGGCTGAGATTTTATATCTCAATCAACGCTACCGAAATCGAAATTCACCGACCAATGTATTGTCTTTTCCGTTTGATCGATTGGTAGGTATTGAGGAAAACTATATTGGAGATGTAATCATTTGCTATCCGGTAGCGAAAGCCGAAGCCTCCAGGTTAATGATCAAGTTCACCTCACACTTTTCACATCTTCTGGTGCATGGTGTTTTGCATTTATTTGGCTATGATCACCAGAACGATGAAGAGGCCGGTAGTATGGAGAGCCTAGAACGTGAAATTTTGAGTCGTCTCTGATTATTCAATAAGGATGAATTTCCGTTTTCTATTTTTGTTCGAAGATTTGGATGTATTTGATCAACAAATTTCTGACTAGGATGGCTAAATGAGAATTGCATTAGCAACTCTGGCAGGAGGCATTCATGTGCTGGCATTTGCTCCATTTTACTGGTGGCCATTATCTATCATCAGTCTTGCGATACTTTACTATCTTTGGTTAAACGCATCTCCACGCAGTGCTCTGGTTTATGGCTATGTATATGGGTTAGCCATGTTTGGATTTGGGGTTTCATGGATGTATATAAGCCTGCATACCTATGGAAATATGCCAGCATGGGTAGCAGCGTTTAGTGTTGGGTTAGGAATTGCATATATTTCGATTTTTCCAGCCTTATGTGGATATTTCCAGGGGTTTTTCAGAGAAACCAAACCTTGGTTACGTCTCGTCCTACTGATGCCTGCAATCTGGATTTTATTGGAGTGGGTTCGTGGTTGGTTTTTAACAGGTTTTCCTTGGCTTTCTATCGGCTATGTTTATATACAAACACCATTATCCAACCTTGCACCACTAGGTGGAGTATATCTAGTTGGACTGATTTCGGCAGTTAGTGCTGGGTCTTTCGTTGCCGTAGCCCGGTTTTTCTCAAGAAGCAGTGTTTTGGCTGTGTTAGGGGTTGCAGGTTTCTGGGGGCTGGGATGGGGTTTGAATACGACAACCTGGACCTCGCCTGTGGGTGAACCTATTCAGGTTGGCATGATTCAGAATAATGTATCCATTGAAGCGAAATGGGATGAAGCCGAATCCCAGAGAATCATTGAGGAATATATTATACGAAGTGCTGATTTGCTCGAGCAGGATCTAATCGTCTGGCCAGAGGCCGCAGTTCCAGATTATTTGGATAATTTGCATACCAATTTTTGGAGATTCGTTGAGCAACATCCTGCTGATTTTGTGTTTGGAGTGCTGTATAGAGAACAATTAGGAGGTAGCAAACAGTATTATAACAGTGTAGCGGCCATAACGGATAAGATTCATCTTTATCATAAACATCATTTGGTTCCGTTTGGTGAATTCTTTCCAGCTCCATGGCTATTTGGGCCTCTACTGAATATGCTGGACATGCCGATGTCTTCATTCACCGCAGGACAAGAAAATCAAGACCCCCTCAGAGCAGCTGACAATTGGTTTGCTGTATCGATTTGTTATGAAGATGCGTTTCCGAACATCGGACGTTCTCAGATCAAACGTTCAGGCTTGATGCTGAATATAAGTGAGGATATCTGGTTCGGAAATTCTTTCGCTCCACATCAGAGGTTACAGATGGCTCGTTTCCGGGCTCGTGAAAGTGAGCGGACCATGATTCGATCTTCAAACACTGGGTTATCATCGATTATCAATTGGAAAGGTGGGGTAGATCGCTATACTCCACAGTTTGAGGAAGCGGTTTTGAAAAGTGTAGCCCAACCGCGCTCCGGAGTAACACCTTATATTGCGTACGGTGATAGGCCGGTCTTGTTAATTATCAGTGTAATAGTAACATTCTTCCTTTTATGGAAATTCGTAACTCGAAGAGGTTATTCAGTAAGAAATTGAATCACTTTGAATTTTTCGGAGTAATTTGATCATATGTAAAAAGTATGGTGATAAATTATTCAGAAACAGGAGATGATAATCTTGAACTAAAACGATCAACTTTACTGTCGCAATACATCATCTCATCTAGGTCATAGGCTCCAAAATGTCACGGAAACCCAACACTGAACTATAAGGATGCAGGAAATGCTATCGCACTTTGGTATCTGTGAGGTCTTCAGCTCGTAATCGGTATTGGATTGAATTTCCTTCATGTAGACTGCGAGATTCTTTCTCTACATCGTTCAGTACCTGATCAAGGTTGGTTTGGGGATGCTGATTACAGCTGTCATGGTCCTGATCAAGTCTTTGCGTAATTCTTGCAAATTCAGCACCCCAACAGGTATCACCTTTTTACATACAATTATTGCAGACGAGAGTTGATATTTCAGGAGATTCCACATAAGTTTGCAATACTCTACTATTTTCATATGGTCATAACACAATACTGCCGATATCGGTATTACGAATTGTCGACAGCAACTATTTTGCATGCACATAGGTACGAAACAATGTTTTTTTCACAGTCAATTGGTCCAGAAAATCATATAATCGAGATAGGACAAATTGCAGCGATGTAGTCATGATTAAACCGATTGCTCAGCTCTCATTGGCATTCATTTTACTTATGTTCGTACAAGGATGTTCGGAAGAACAGTCTCCGAAAACCGTTGAAAAAATACGACCAGCCAAATTGATAACCGTTGAGGATGCATCGGTTCAAAGGGTGTTCACATTTCCAGCCGTAATTGAGGCAGCAAAATCAGTCGAATTAACTTTTCAGATAGCCGGAAAAGTCAATGAGTTAAACGTGCTAGAAAGTGACTTAGTCGAAAGTGGTGACACCATTGCTCAACTCGATCAAAGCGATGCGATTAGTCAGTTATCTCAGGCAAAGGCTGAATATGACAATGCAAATACGGAGTATCAGAGGGCAGAGAAACTGTATAGTCAGGATGCAATTTCCCGCAGTCTGCTCGACTCCCGCCGCACCCGAAAAGATGTCACACGAGCAGCCCTAGATAAAGTCGAAAAAGCGTTTCGAGATACGACCCTACTAGCACCATTTTCCGGTCGAGTTTCACGTGTATTGATCCGCCAATTTCAAAACGTTCAAGCAAAAGAACCTGTTGTCCTTTTGCAAAGCAACGAAATCGAAGCAGTGATCAATGTTCCAAGCGCAATTGTTACCCGAGCTCGTCAGATTGAAAATGTCAATGCCAGGATCATTCTGGATAGTATTCCCGATGAACACATTGTAGCTACGTTCACAGAATTTGCTGGTGAAGCGGATCAAGCAACTCAGACCTACTCAGTTAGTTTGTCATTCGAGCCGCCGCAAAATCTGCTGGTTTTACCGGGTATGACTGCTACAGTTGAATTGGACTTACTCTTCACAGATGATTCTGGTGTTGTGCAAAGCGGCATTGCAGTACCACTTTCATCAATCCTGTCAGAAGGGGATACAAAATATGTATGGTTGGTTACCGAAGATCAAAGGATTCAAAAACAAGCTGTTGAATTGCAACCGAATTTGAGTGATACAGTTACCGTAGTGGATGGGTTAAGCTCGGGTGATACGATTGTAGCCGCTGGTGTCGATTTCTTTTTTGAGGGAATGAAAGTTCGCCCCTGGATGCCAAAATAGGAGTTTAGCGAGTGAACTTGGCTGAGATCTCCATCAAGAATCCGCTACTTACTACGATCGGAATGATCGCTACGTTAATTGGCGGTCTACTCGCTTACCAAAACATGCCTCGTTTCGAAGACCCTGAATTCACGATTCGTGTAGCGAATATTATTACTGAATATTCTGGAGCAAGTCCACAAGAAGTCATCGATGAAGTAACGGAACCCTTAGAAACAGCTCTTCAGCAATTGTCGGAAGTAAAAACGCTAAGATCGATTTCCACGGCTGGAAAATCGGAAATCAATGTGGAAATCCGTTATGGCGCTTCTCGCACTAAGGCTGATCTCCAATTAGCATGGGCAAAAGTAAGAAACAAAATCGATGAGGCGCAACTTTCTTTGCCGCCAGGGGCCAAAGAGAGCATAGTCAATGATGACTTTGGTGAGGTATACGGGATTTACTATTTGCTGACTGGAGAAGGATTTACCCCAGTTGAATTGATGGCTTATGCTGAGGAACTCCGGGGTGATCTTTTGCTTGTCGATGATGTTGCAAAAGTTAAGATTATTGGAGGGCAAGAAGAAGCAATATTCATTGAGTTTTCGCAGGAACGAGTTGCAGCCTCTGGAGTTTTTTTGAACCAGATTTATGACACACTGACACAGCAAAATTCAGTCTCGCCTGCGGGAGAACTCCCCTTGGGGGATGAGCGCATTCATATTCAACCAACCGGAGATATTAATTCCGTGGAAGCTCTGCAGGCTTTGGTGGTCAGTAGCAGTTCTTCGGATAGTGTGACGCGTCTTGGACAGATTGCAAAAATCAAGCGAGGATATATCGAACCAGCAAGGCAATATATCCGCTATAACGGTCAACCCGCATTGGGTATTGGAATAGCAAGTGTACCCGGTGCTAATGTCGTAAAAATCGGTAATGCAATAGACAAGAGGATCTCAGAGATTGAGAGTAATCGGCCAGTTGGTATCACCCTTCATGAGTTTTACCATCAGGGAAAAGTTGTTGATACATCCATTCGCAGCTTTGGCTGGAACGTAGTTGCTGCGCTTGTTATCGTTTTTGTGACGCTGGTTGTATTTATGGGGTTCCGGTCCGGTGTTATTCTTGGAGCAACGGTTCTACTGACCATGTCCACAACATTATTCATAATGTGGGTCGCTGGTATACCAATGCATCGCATATCACTCGGAGCCTTGGTGATCTCATTGGGTATGCTGGTGGACAATGGTGTAGTTGTTACTGATGCGATACAAGTGGGTTTGGAAAAAGGTAGAACGAAGAGCGAAGTGATCAAGCAGACAGCCGCCAAGAATTACAAACCCTTATTGGCTGGGACTATTGTGGGTTTTCTGGCATTTGCTCCTATTGGCTTTGCACCGGGCGATACTGCAGAATTTACCGGTTCACTGTTCTGGGTAGTATTGATCTCGCTGAGTTTGAGTTGGGTTCTGGCTTTTACTGTGACGCCTTTACTTTGTCATTGGATATTTCCACAAGACATCAAGAAACTCAATACCACTGTTACTGGTGAACAACGTTTCTTTCGAGTCTATCGGGGCTTTATTAGAGCCATCCTAGTGAGAAGATATTTCACGCTTATTGGGGTGCTTGGTATTTTTCTAACTTCACTATGGGGTTTCCAGTTTGTTAAGGCCGGATTTTTTCCAGCTTCTACCTCACCTCAAATCGTAGTCGATTTTTTTCTCCCTGAGGGTACAGGCATTGAACGGACAAGAAACGATTTGATCATGCTGGAAGAATATGTGAGGACACTCGATGGTGTTGAGGATATTCAAACCTTGGTTGGAGAGGGCGCTTTGCGTTATATGCTCATTTATCAGGCTAGCTCACCGAATCCTTCACATGGCCAACTTCTCATCCGAACTGCACGCTATCAGGAAAATGATCGGCTGATTCAGGAGATTCAAGCACACGTCGAAGAAGCATATCCAGATGCCCAAGCGAAGGCATGGAAGTTTCAGCTAGGTCCGGGCGGTGGCTCGAAAATTGAGGCAAAGTTTTCGGGGCCTGATCCAAAAGTTTTGCGCGAACTTTCCGGCCAAGCCAAGACAATCATGGTGGCGGATGGAGAGGCAATTTTGATCAAGGATGATTGGCGTCGACAGGTTCCTGTTATCCAGCCGATTTATTCCCAAAACAAAGGTGAACGTCTGGGAATCACTCGCAAAGCAGTTTCCGAAGCACTCCACGAACACTTTGAAGGTCGTCAACGCGGTTTGTATCGCGAAGGGGACAATCTGATCCCAATTATTTCAAGATCCGAAGAAAAAGAACGCTTGGAACCCTGGAGCTTACCTTCCGTACAAGTCATCAGTCAGATTAGTCAGAAAGCGGTTCCGCTTGCTCAGGTTATTGATGGAGGTATTTTTACTTGGCGAGATGCAAGATTGCTACGTACAAACCGGATTCTTTCCATCAAGGTTCAATGCGATCCTGCACCTGGGGTCTACGCTGATGATCTCTTCTCACGCTTGAAGTCAAAGATTGAAGCCATCGAACTTCCCGAGGGATATTCATTGCAATGGGAAGGTGAATTTGGTGATTCAGACGAAGCTCAGGCAAATCTAGCGAGCAGGATCCCATTGGCGTTTTTGGTAATGATACTGGTCGTTGTTGTATTATTCAATTCGATCAAGCAGCCAATTGTTATTTGGTCGGTGGTTCCTCTGGGATTTGTTGGCGTTGTCTTTGGATTATTAATAACCCAGAACCCTCTTGAATTTATGGGTATGCTGGGACTGTTGTCGCTGTCTGGGCTGTTGATTCAGAACTCAATCGTACTGGTGGATTGCACGGATCAGATGATTGCTTCGGGGATGTCCCGTTTTGATGCGCTGATTGATGCCGCAGTTAGTAGACTTCGCCCAGTAATGATGGGTGCATTCACCACGGTTCTAGGGGTCTTGCCACTTTATTTTGATGCGTTTTTCAAATCAATGAGCGTTGTATTAATGTTCGGATTAAGCTTCGCTACAATGATCACTCTACTTGTGACTCCTGTCTTATATTCTTTGTTGTTTCGAATCAACAAGGACGAGGCAACCGCTTAAACAGAAATACAGGAGTAAATTGCATGATAAGGCCGGTAGCGATTATTCTGATTTCAATTGGTTTATGCTCATGTGGGACTAACTCCCCAACAACTGACATAGACCAAGCGGCGATCGAGTCATTACCCGAAGTACCGGACACTTGGTCTAGTGTTATAGAGAGCGTTGGTGATGTTCAGGTTGGCTGGATCGAACAACTTGGAGATCCGGTCTTAGTGGATTTGGTCAAAGAAGCGCAGATTAACAATCGTAATCTTCAGGCAGCATCCCAAAACGTAAGTCGCTCATGGGCATTGGCAGACCAAGCAGGAGCGGGTTTGTCACAAACGGTAACTCTTGTTGGCGAAGCAGAAGAGGGAGGATTGATCAATAATGGCAGCAGTGAAGCAAGATATCGTCTCGGACTTCGGGCTAACTGGGAGCTGGATGTGTGGGGACGAATTCGGGCAGGCGCTACCGCAGCTATCCTACATGCGCAGTCAGTAGAAGCAGATTATGTTTTTAGCCAGAACTCTTTGGCTGCTACTGTTGCGCGAGCTTATTTTTTGGTAATCGAGTCCAATCAGCAGGTCGCAGTTACTCAAAAAACCGTTGATGCTCTGATCGAAACGAATCGAATTGTTCACGCATTGAAAGAAACTGGATTGGCCTCATCACAAGATGTTGCCCTATCAAGATCTGATTTGGCGAACACCAAATCGATACTGGTTGCAACACAAGGTTCCCAACGAAATGCGCTTCGTGCACTCGAGGTCCTGATTGGACGTTATCCTTCAGCCGAATTGAACATTCGAAATACTTTGCCGGATGTGCCTTCACTTCCACCAGCAGGCCTGCCTTCAACGATCCTGGAGCGTCGTCCAGATATCATTTCTGCTGAGCGGGCAGTGGCTACAGCATTCAACCGAGTCAAACATGCTAAAGTAGTACAGATGCCAAGCATCAGTCTTACTGGGAGTATTGGCGGGGCATCCAGCGATCTATCCAATTTTTTGAATCCCGCTAATGTTGTTTGGCAAGCAGCGACCAACCTACTAGCCCCGCTCATTGATGGAGGGTTGAGCAAGGCACAGGTAGAACAGGCATCAGCAGAGCAAAAACAGGCCATAGCAGTTTACGCGCAAACTGTGCTGGATGCATTTTCTGAAATTGAAAACAGTTTAGATCAGAATGTTGTTTTGCAAGATCGGGTTGTTAACTTATATCAGGCTACGAATGAAGCCAATCATGCTCTACGAATAGCCCAACTACAATACAACGAAGGCGAAACAGATCTATTGGATGTGCTAACCATACAGCGTCGGGTATTTTCAACCGAGGCCGACCTTGCCACTGTTGAGCGAGCGAGGCTTGATGAATGGATAGTTTTGAATCTTGCTCTCGGTGGGAGTTGGCACAATAACCTGTAACTTTTGATTGCGAATCTATTGGGTTCACAAAACACGAAACGATTCCAGAACGGGGGTTACTTTCTCCAATTTCAAAGCAACTCATGCAGTGCTGGAATGTGCCATATGATACAATCAAAGCGTAACTTATAATTACATTGTTGAAAATACAGTCGGTTTCCATGCTTATCCGTCTAATCAGTATGGAGATTGATTAACGTTCATTGAAATAGAGAATGATTATGCAGTCAAATCGTTATCCTACTTTAGGTAGTCTTTTGTGGATTGACTCGGTACTGATCCGAAATGTTGTCTTGACCGCACTCGGAATTGGGCTATTGACAGCTTCCTCGAAAATCCAGATTCCGTTCTATCCGGTCCCTGTGACGATGACAACCTTTGTTGTTTTGGCTTTTTCTATGGCATGTGGATGGAAACTCGGAGGCTTAACTGTAATCTCCTACCTTGCGCTAGGAGTAATGGGTTTACCTGTATTCGCAGGAACACCTGAAAAAGGCATCGGTATCGCTTATATGCTCGGCCCGACAGGAGGATATCTGCTCGGCTATGTTCTTGCAGCTGTATGCGTTGGATATCTTGCTGAATGTGGATGGGACCGTAAATGGTTTACTACATTTTTCGCAATGCTGATTGGCAATATTGCGATTTACATACCGGGTCTAATCTGGTTGGGTAATCTGGTCGGTTGGGATAAACCGGTACTGGCTTGGGGTTTAACACCGTTTCTGATTGGCGATCTTGTGAAAATTATTCTTGCAATGATTGCATTACCAGCAGCTTGGAAAGCCCTAAAATGGAAAAAACGATGACCGCAAGAGAACTCTTGAATCTCAATCTATGGATTTGAGTCGATTCCTATTCCCAGTCACGAAATGTTGAATTTCTGCATCAATTCATAATTGGTCAACTAAAAGATACTGGTCCGTCATTTGGAGGCAGAATACCATTGTTCTTCTGAGTTGGGTTTTGATCAATCCGATATTAGTTCAGATTCATTTGCGATTATACAGAACCTGAAGTCTCATGGTTATGAGGGACTTTTGGTCGGTGGTTGTGTTCGTGATCTGATACTTGGATTGAAGCCCAAAGACTTTGATGTGGTCACCGATGCTCTACCCCATCAAATTTGTAATATTTTCCCCCGCTCACGTATTATTGGACGCCGGTTTAAAATTGTCCATGTCCGGCAAAGGGGGAGAAGATATTTGGAATACATTGAAGTAACCACTTACCGAGCGAATCCTGAGTCATCCAACTCATGGGTATCCAAGATCATTTCCAAATCCCGAAAAAAACGCAATCGCTTTGATGGCGAAAATATCTATGGAACTCGAGAAGAAGATGTAATGCGAAGGGATTTTACTATCAATTCGCTTTACTATGATCCAATAGAAGAAAAGGTAATCGACTATCTTGGGGGCATTCAAGATATTCAACAGCAGTGTGTGCGAGTGATTGGGAATCCCCACCAACGATTCCTGGAGGACCCCGCAAGAATAATACGTGCATTACGATTTAAAGCCAAGCTAGGTTTTCATTTTGAGCACGAGATGAAAGAAGAAATTGTGCAGCATACAGCTTGGGTGGATGGCTTAAACAGCTCTCGGCTCTATGATGAGGTTCTGAAACTTTTCAATCAGGGTGCGGCCGAAAGGTCATGGGACCAGATATTCTCAACCCCTTTAGGTGGAATGCTGTTTCCACATATTGCATCGCAATCGAAAGCCAACAACGACGAGCGACATATGAGATTTATCCGGCAAGCATTAAGGAATACCGATAGTCGAGTACGTGATGGTTTGCCCGTCATAGACAGTTTCTTTATAGCAGTTGTATTTTGGTATCCGTATAAAAAGTCTTTACTGCGACATATCGGCAAGGGTTTAGAAAACTATGATGCTCATGATATTTCGGTATCCGAGTGTCTGGTGAAGAGGGCAGATTTACTGATGATACCATTTCGGGTTCGTAACATTGTTGATCAAATTTGGTGGATGCAAACGATGTTGGAACGCCGTGACAAGCGCGATATTCGATCGATACTGTCGGACCGGCGATTCAGGGCTGCTTACGATTTTCTCCTGTTGAGATCTACCGTGGGTGAAATTGAATCAAGTTGTGTGAAATGGTGGACCGAAATTCAAGAGGCTAACCCAAAAAAATATGCATACATGATTGATCAACTTCCAAAATCAAAGAAATCCAGATCGAAACAACATCAAATAAAAAAACGCTTTCATCGAAAGTATGCACGAACAAATACAACTCAACCACAAGGTATGGTGTAATGTCTCAGTATTTTTCAATACACAAAATCAACCCCCAGCCACGTTTGATACACGAAGCTGTCAAGATCATCAATGCTGGTGGCATAATCGCATATCCGACTGATTCAAGTTATGCCCTTGGTTGTGAAATTGGAAACAAAGAGGCGATGCAACGAATTCGACAAATCCGCAAGCTTGATAACGCCCATAACTTTACCCTGATTTGCAAGGATCTCTCTGAACTTAGTCTTTATGCAAAAATTGACAACGCAATTTACCGACTACTGAAGAGGTTTACTCCGGGACCTTACACTTTTATTTTAAAAGCATCCCGTGAAGTTCCAAGACGACTACAAAATCCAAAACGGAAAACCATAGGCCTTCGGATTCCAAAGGACGCTGTGGTTTCAGCACTACTTGAGCATTTTGGCCAGCCACTAATGAGTTCAACCTTACTTTTGCCGGATGATGATTATCCGCTGAATGACCCAGTAGATATTCGTGAACGTCTCGAGAATCAGGTTGATTTAATTATCGATGCTGGCCCATGCGATGCGAAACCGACTTCTGTCATCGATCTAGTAGATCGAACACCGCGGATCTTACGCCATGGTAAAGGCGATACAAAAGTTTTTGAACCGGTTGCCTAACTAAAAGACGAGGGCAGATGCTGTGAAATTTAATACTACGGAAAATACCCGAACTCTCTCTGGCATGCGACCAACCGGTAAGCTCCATCTAGGCCATTATCATGGTGTTCTTAAGAATTGGGTCAACATGCAGAAAGATTTTGATTGTTTTTTCTTTGTTGCTGACTGGCATGCCCTGACCACCAGTTATGAAAATCCAGAGACTATGAGAGAGCATGTATGGGATATGGTCATTGACTGGCTCGCTGCTGGGGTTGATCCAGAACAGGCTACCTTGTTTATACAGTCCAGCCTTCTCCAACATGCCGAGTTGCACCTCTTACTTTCGATGATCACTCCACTTGGCTGGCTGGAAAGAGTACCGAGTTTCAAAGAACAGCAACAGAAACTCAAAGACAAAGACCTATCTACCTATGGCTTTCTGGGTTATCCTCTGTTGCAATCTGCGGATATATTAATGTATCGTGCAGCGTTTGTACCGGTTGGAGAGGATCAGGTACCTCATGTAGAACTAACACGAGAAATTGCTAGGAGATTTAACTCGTTTTTTGGGAAAAGCCCTGATTATGATCGTGAACTAGATCAGGCTATATCTTTGATTGGAAAACAGGAATCAGACCAGTTCCTAAGATACAGAAAAAAATACAATGAACAGGGTAATCGAAGTGCGTACCAAAAAGCTGAAGTACTGATTAATAACCAGGAACAGCTTAATCATGAGCATAAGCAGTTATTGATCGGATATCTTGAAGGCAGAGCAAAGGCATTACTACCGGAGCCGAAAGCATTATTAACAGAAGCAGCGAAAACTCCAGGTCTTGATGGCCAAAAAATGTCAAAATCCTATGACAATATTATCGCAATGCGAGACGAACCGAAACGTATTGAAAAATCTGTTCGGGAAATGCCCACAGATCCGGCAAGAGTAAGACTGACTGATCCCGGAGATCCGGATAAATGTCCAGTATGGCCACTTCACCAAATTTATAGTGATTCTGATACGTGTGAATGGGTTCAGTCAGGATGCCGAGCTGCATCGTTTGGTTGTGTTCAATGTAAGCAACCTTTGATACAAAAGATTCTTGAGGAACAAGAAGTGATCAGTGATCGTGCGAAACCCTACATTCAGCATCCTGACAGTGTTGTTGAGATCATTCATGAGGGTAACAAGAAGGCGAGTCTAGTAGCTGATCAAACTATGGATATTGTTCGCTCAGCTGTAGGTACCAACTATCTGTAAGAAAATTCAATCGGGCATGGACAAGACAAAAGATTCAATCGATAACATCGTGCAGCTCAAGGCTGTTCGGAATCCGAATTCGGAAAAATCTTCAATCCTCGTACATGGGAAGACATATGAGAACATTCCCGAAGGACTCTATATATCTCAAGATGCACTTGAGGTTTTTCTTGAAACATTTCAGGGCCCTCTGGACCTATTGATGCACCTGATACGCAAACAAAACATCAATATTCTGGATATACCGGTCGCACTGATAACAAAACAGTATATGGAATATGTCGATCTGATGCGAACTATGAGACTAGATTTGGCATCTGAATATCTGGTCATGGCAGCCATGCTTGCTGAAATAAAATCGAGAATGTTGCTGCCAAAGCCGGCCACTGAGGACTCAGAAGAAGAACAAGAAGATCCAAGACTGGAATTGGTACGAAGGCTTCAGGAATATGAGAGATTTCATCAGGCCGCACAAGATATCGATGACATGCCGCGAGTTGAAAGAGATTTGTATCTTGTTCCATGTCCATTTAAAGACGAACTGCCACCTGTATTGGGTCAGGCTAGCTTAAATGATTTGACGATTGCATTTCGCAATGTGATTGAACGATCAGAGTTTAACCGACAACTTGTGGTTGATCGGGAAGAATTATCTGTACGGGAAAGAATGGGGTCTATCCTTGAGCGAATCGATCACACACAGTCGATGCGATTCGAAGAACTATTTGATCCCTCAGAAGGTCGTCAGGGAGCTGTAGTCTGCTTCCTTGCACTCCTTGAGCTGGCTAGAGAGCGAGCAGTCAATATTGTTCAGAATGAAGCCTTTTCCCCAATTTATATTCGCAACAAGGAGTGTGACTCAATCTGACTGCATGTAGGATTGATCCTGCCGCAACTGAAATAGCAATCAGTGCAAAGTATGAATCAGGAATTGAAGAAAATCGTAGAGGCGCTGTTAATGGTCTCTGATACGCCTCTTAGTGTATCGAAAATACAGGCTGTTTTTGGTGAAGAGGCTGCACCTAGAACTGAAGATATCAAGGAGGTGATTCAACAACTCGAACAGGAATGTGAAGATCGAGCTGTTGAACTTCAGAGAATTGGTAACGGATATCGATACCAAACAAAGTCACGCTATGCGGTATGGATTCGCAAACTTCAGATTGGTCGCCCCCCTCGTTTATCAAGAGCACAACTTGAAACATTGTCAATCATCGCATACCGACAGCCCGTGACACGTGGTGATATTGAAGAGATTCGGGGGGTTTCGGTTAGCTCGGAAATCATGCAGCGTTTACTTGAGCGAGAATGGATTAAGCAAGTAGGGACAAGGGATGTACCAGGACGTCCCACATTATTTGCTACGACTCCAGCATTTTTGGCTTATTTCAATTTGCAGTCTCTAAGTGATCTTCCACCGCTTATGGAACAAAGAGATTTTGTGGATATTGCCCGTGATATTGATTCGCCATTACCATCAGATTTGCAATTGGCTCTCGATGGTTCAGCTACAGATCCGCAACAGGATATTCTTGAAGAACAGGTTTTGAAAGCAATAGTTGGTGAATCCAAATCGAATGGGAATGAGTCTCAGGATGGTAGGAAAGTACCACCAGATTGATGCCCATCAGGAAAAACACCGAGAGGCTGCAGAAATATTTATCAAGGCTTGGAGTCGGGTCAAGACGCGAAATTGATGCATGGATCGAAGCCGGTCGAATCTCTGTTAACGGCAAGATCTCCATACTTGGGACCCAGGTTGGCTCTGATGATCATATTCAGATTGATGGACGTCCAATTCGGAATCGAATCCTGAGGAACGAGAAGTCGTCTCGACCGAGAGTTCTCCTGTATAACAAGCCAGAGGGAGAAATCTGTACACGCAAAGATCCTCAAAACCGTCCTTCTGTTTTCAGCAAATTTCCACGATTGAAGAGCGGGCGTTGGATTTTGGTGGGGCGCTTGGATATCAATTCGCGTGGTCTGCTGATGATCACAAACAATGGTGATTTAGCGCAATCCCTGATGCATCCATCGTTCAATAATGAACGGGAATATCTGTGTCGGATCTATGGTAATGTTACTACTTCCAAAATCAATTCATTACTTCAGGGACGAGATCTAGATGGTCGTCTGGTCAAATTTCAGCGTGTCGAGAAAATACGTGGACAAGGAAGAAATATGTGGTTTTCAGTGGTCGTAACTGAAGGTCGATATCGTGAAATCCGACGCCTATGGAAATCAGTTGGATGTACAGTTAGTCGATTGAATCGAATACGGTTTGGAGAAATTCGATTGCCAAGAGACTTACGGATTGGGAAGTGGACTGAACTCAATCACAAGTCGGTTTATCGATTGATGCAGCATATCAAACAAAAATGATATATCTCCCATTGTTCTCTTTTTCTCATTTCACGATCACGAACTCGGTTGTCGAAAATGAACAGATTTCTTTTCACTCAGATTAGGGAGTCATTCGCTGTCCGTTTGTTTGGGATTCGGTACGAAGCAAATCAATCAGCACCTTAAGCAATCGACAATCACCATCTAAATGATTGTTTATTTCACCGGGATAGTATCGAGTTCGAAGAGCAGAAGGTAGGTTCGAGATATCAAGGGTATTCACTCGGATGGGTTGCGACTCCCACTCCACTGCTAAAGTTTCACTTATATTTTCTAAAGCAGCAAAAGCGGCGCCAACAGCTCCCCAATTTGCACGACCACTACGGCCAGCGTTCATGGTGCAAAAGACCACTGATGCACTTCTGGATTTTCGAAGGAGTGGATACAGATAGCGTACCAAAACCATCGGTTGAAGAGCCTCTCGTTCATAAATTTGATACCAATTCTTGAGCTTGCTATTTATTACTGGAGCCAATGGCCAAGCGGCTAATCCACAATGAACCACACAATCTAGTGTTTGGGTCAAGTTGGCTAGACTCTCTGAGAGATTCTGGTAGTCCGCTTCTCTAGCTTTGGTGAAATCAAGTTCAATGATTGTCGGTGTTGGGCTGTTATTCGCTTCGATCTGTTGGCATATTCCTTCCATTTGCCGCTGCTTTCGATCCAACAGTAAAACATTGGCCCCTGCTTTGCTGACTCCCAAACAGCAGGCGGTTCCCAAATCACTACTTGCACCCGAAATTAGTACTGTACGACCGAGGAGTTCGCGCATAGAAATTGTGAATAATGATTGGGTAACTCAATAATCTCAGACATCGCATTCTTTCAGAATAGTAAGGCTTCGGTAATCTCTGGATTGTGCAATACAGATTTTGGAGAAAAATCAAGTATTCTGCAAAAATGATGAAGCTAACTCCTCAGCGACCCTGTCCCCAAATTCAGATGTACTAACAATCTTGACACTATCTGTAGAACGGGATAAATCACCTGTTGAGTATCCATTAGCAAAAACCGCTGACATTGCATTCCACAAATTGCTGGCTTCCTCATGCATTCCAAAGCTCATATCCAACATCATGGCGATGGAACCAATCATGGAATACGGATTGGCAATATTTTTGCCTGCGATATCGGGCGCTGAGCCATGAGAAGGCTCATAGTAGGCCTTTTGAGGACCTAGGCAGGCCGATGGCATCAGTCCGAGTGATCCCAGAATACCCCCTCCCTGATCACTTAAAATATCGCCAAACATATTTTCCATGACCATAACATCGAATTGTGTCGGATTCAGGCATAAGGCTGTAGCTGCAGCATCGACAAGCATATGTTGAACATCGACCTCTGGATAGTCTTCTGCTATCTCCATAATTATGTCAGTCCACAGGATGCTGGATTTGAGTACATTGCTCTTATGGATGTTATGTAGTTTTTTTCGCCGCTTCATCGCAGTTTCAAAAGCAATTTTTACCGTCCTTTGAATGAGACCTTCATCATACTCAAGTACTTCACGAGCATAGCGTAAACCCTGTTCATTTGTACCGACTTCCTTTTCTCCAAAGTAGATTCCACCAACTAGTTCGCGGATGATCATAATGTCAATTCCTTCCCCAATGATGGCAGGCTTTAGGGGAGAGAAATGGTGAAACGCTTTGGGCAAGTATACCGGTCGAAAATTTGCAAATGTGTCATATCGCCTTCGCATTGGCAGCAAAGCACTTCTTTCCGGTTGCTCATCAATTGGAATTTTTCGAGATTCTTCGTGACTGAGTCCCACAGTTCCTTTAACTATGGCATCTGCTCGGTCACACGTATCCCAAGTCTCATCCGGGCAGCATGTTCCAAATTCAAACCATGCAGAAGCGCCAAACGGCACCTCCATCAATTCAAAACTCACATCATTTCGGTCTTCAATCACTTTTAGGGCTTTAACACCTTCTTTCATGATCTCTGGTCCGATGCCATCTCCTGGCATGATACATAGATGATATTTTTTCATCCTTTTTTTGACCTCCAGTAAGGCTCTCTTTTCTCGAGAAACGCATTGATGCCCTCGACAGTCTCCTTAAGCATCATGTTATCGGAAATAACTTGTGAGGTTTGTTCATAAGCGTCATGGGTTTGTTGTTCGATTTGTTTGTAGAATGACGATTTGCCCAGATTGACGACTCGAGGCGGATGAGCGGTAATTTTTCTAGCCAAGGTATCTACTGATTGATCAAGTTTATCCGGTTCTACAACCTGATTGATCAAACCAAAATTCAGTGCGGTCTCTGCTTCAATAAAGTCTCCTGTTAACAACATCTCCATGGCCCGCTTACGTGAGATATTTCGCGTCAGTGCTACAGCAGGTGTTGAACAAAACAGCCCGAGCTTAACGCCGGATACCGCAAACTTGGCATTTTTTGCAGCAACAGCGAGATCGCAAGTGGCGACTAGTTGGCATCCAGCTGCAGTCGCCATTCCGTGAACTCGGGCAATCACAGGTTGCGGAAGATTCGTGATTTTGATCATGGTCTCACCGCTTTTACTAAACTTCTTTTGGTGTTGGATTCTGTTAGAGTCCTGTTGCATTTCCTTGAGATCATGACCGGCGCAGAATGCAGGTCCTGCACCAGCAATAATCACAACACGAATCTTTGGGTTGTCTGCAATTTCATCAAGGGTATCGGACAAACGGACCAATAGCTCCTCTGATAAAGCATTAAAACTTTTCGGTCGGTTGAGAGTCAACGTGCATATCCCATCGTGTATTTCACACAATAGAACGGGCGAACGATTGGTCATCTTGAGCGTTTAGTTCAGGTTAGAAAAAGCCAGTTCAGAATAACCCTGATAGGAGCTATTGGCTGCTGGCGCTTGGCAACTATTTTACCTGTTCGACCATGTAATAGACTGCCTGAGAGACTTCTTCATCGCTCAGATTGGTGAACCCACCTTTTGCTGGCATTACACCTGCACTACCTTGAAAGCCATTAATTGCATGATCAAGTAGCACTTCCATTCCCTGAGCAAGGCGGGACTCCCAGTTTGATTTATCTCCAGTCACTGGTGCTCCAGCAACGCCAGCCCCATGACAGACTGTGCAATAGTTGGTATATACCTGTTTGGCAATTTCTGGGTCAAGGACATAATCTTTGCCAGAACTGCCACTCGCAACTTCCATGGTACTTCCGGCTTGTCCTGATTTGGGCAAACTCATCTCTGTTGTATTTGTATCTAGCATTTGAACCATGTGCATAACCGCCTCTTTTACCTCATCATCGGTTAAATTCACATTGCCTCCTTTTGCTGGCATTACACCTTTTTCCCCTTGAAAGCCATTGATGGCATGCGCAACTAGTGTATCGATGCCGGTATCAAGCCGTTTGGCCCAATCATCCGCTTTTCCAGTTATCGGTGCGCCTGCTATCCCAGCATCGTGACAAGAAGCACAGCTAGAGGCGTATACGGCAGGTCCATCCATAGTACTATCGCCTGTGCTTGCGGTTGATTCTTTGACACTCGCTGTGGTTGCACTACTGAAATTGATCGATCCGATCGGAGCTACTCGTGCTTCAATGGACTCCGCTGAATTATGTGTTGAGAAGGCAATAGTCGGGCTGGCCAGAAGGGAAATAAGAACAATTAAGCGATTGAGTTTTGTCATGTGTCTTACCTAGAAAGAATGGAATTGCAATGCGAATTACCCGCTGTGTGTTCTGGGCTTCGCTATTTCGGGACGATTATAACCGAAAGCATGTTTCTTCGTTTGCATGATAGCGTACTTCTTCAATTCTGTTGGCTCATACCCCGTTTCAATCCCATAGAAATGATCTGCTGAAAATGCATTTAATCCCACAAAAAAATCGAATTCCACTCAAATTGAGCTCTTTGGGCCGAAATATGTCTGTACCAAAAAAGGACAATTTATGCATTGGGAATGAGGTAACCAGTTGAAATAAAGGGCTTCGTTTGGATAAGTTCGTTAAAGTTATGTATTCTATGTTTCTTTACAGTAAAATTATTTTACTATATGGAATGATTCCCTAAATAGTGATTCCTCAGGTGTCAGCGAAACTCGTTAGTTCGGTTGGCATTTCCGAATTGCTTCAGGAATCACTTTTCAAGATCGGCTGGAACGGGTTTGTCTGAACGATCTTGATAAAAGATCGACATTGAAAATGTCATATATCAACTCGAGTATTGGAGTAACAATTGTTATGAGTCCAGAAGAGCTATACGCAGCGACAACTCGAGCCAACTTGTTGAACCTAGAAGTCTATTACTATTGGGCAACCGCCATCATGATTCTGATTCATGCTGGGTTCCTGATGTACGAAATGGGTGCTTCCAGGGTCAAACATGTGTTGGCATCGGGAACAAAGAATATACTGGCATTTGCCTTCATGATTCCCACCTTCTTCATGTTCGGGTGGTGGATTTATCTCGCGATGTACAACGGGTTTGTCCCCGATTTTGAAGCGGGAGCCGGTGGAGTGCCATGGAGCGATAGTATGGGGCCAAATCTAGAGGATAATGCAACTGGGGTATTCTGGGGTGCATTTACTCTGTTTGCCTGTACTACAGCCTCGATTATGTCAGGATCAGTAATTGAACGCATTCGAATGGCCTCATTCATTGTACTTGCGGTATTGCTTGGTTCAGTGGTCTGGATTCTGTCCGCCGCCTGGGGATGGCATTATGCGGGTTGGATGGTTACGGACTGGGGCTATCACGATTTTGGCGCCTCAGGGGTCGTACACATGATTTCCGGCTTCTTTGCACTAGGTGTTCTGATTAATCTCGGCCCACGCGTTGGTAAATACAATCCGGACGGATCCCCTAATCAGATTCGGGGCCACAGTTTGCCTATGACCGCAACCGGCTTGATGCTGATTGTTGTTGGTTTTTTCGGATTCCTAGGTGCCTGTCTCATCTTTCCGGGCACAGAACTCAGCTGGTCTGCGACTCAATGGGCAAATATCTATGGTGGTCCAACCACGCTTTCAGCGATTTGCTTTAATACGTTAATGGCAGTTGCTGGTGGTATTATCGGTTGTTATGCTATGACACGTGATCCGTTTTGGATGATGTCCGGTGCACTCTGTGGTGTGATATCTGCGGCAGCAGGGCTGGATTTATGGTACCCGGGTCTGGCTTTCGTAGTCGCATTTGCCGGTGGCGTTTTAGGACCTTGGGCGGCTAGCATATTCGAGCGCTTTGGAATTGATGATGCAGTCGGTGCGGTATCTGTTCACGGAGTATGCGGAATTTGGGGACTTCTCTCTGTTGGAATATTCATGGGTGGATATCCTGGCCCTAGTGAAGAAATCCCGGCAATCACATTCACGGGTCAGTTCGTCGGTACAATCGTAATGTTCCTGCTGGGCTTTATTCCAGGGTATGTCGTATCATGGTTGTTCAATAAAGCGGGCCTATTGCGTGCCAGTGAACCTGTACAAGAAGCTGGCATGGATAAGGAAATCAATGCAGTAGCCTACCCCGAAGAAATCAAGAGTATTCATTGATTACTATCATCAAATAACATCTAAGTGGAGAGTCCCATCATGATTAATTCAAGCCCTTTTGAAGCTTGGGAAACTGCAACAGTGATATTCACATTCGCCGGATCTGGAGGTGTGCACTTCTGGTTTTGGGTGATGTGCATACTATGTATTGTCCCGCTGTTCGTTTCTCTCAAGGCAGAAAATGCTATTGAAAAAGAGCATAACGGAAAACACTAACAACTTTCTTGATATATCGGTTCCGAAGCCATGGCGACATGGTTTCGGAACCTTTTTTCTTACCATCAGAGTAGAAACGAATTGGGATCAATCCCAATTATGCGTCTTGGAAACGCGAATGAGAGCCGGTTGGATGATTTGGAACGCTAACACCATTCGATTTGACTGGATCATTTGAATAGTTTTCACTTTCGGCTAATGATTCTAGTATGTCTTTTTTTGCTTGGTGCAGATGCTGAACCATCTGTGTTATAGCTCTGTCCATATCCCGTCTAGCAATCAGTCGTACCAGTTTGGAATGTTGCTCATTGTACCTTGCTATTTTCCTAGGAGTTAAAATTCCTGACTTATGTTCCGCCCATTGCTCATGAGAGCGAATATCGTTAATTCGCTGGTAAATCCATATGATTAGTGGATTTTTCGAGCACTCGGCTAGAGTCATATGAAAAGCTTCATCAGCCATGGAAAATCGATCTGGGTTTTGGCGATACTTTTGAACTGTTCTTAGAGCGTTTTCTAACGTTCCCAAATCTCGGGTGGTTGCATTTGAAATCACAAGACGTACGATATGTGTCTCAACCGCCATCCTGGTTTCAATTAGTTCAAGCGGACTCGTTTCCTTTGGAATATCGATTTGATTAAAACTCGAAGCGTAATTGACATATGTTCCGCTGCCAAACTTTTTACGAACCATATTTGCAGATTGCAATTGGTCAAGTGCTGCTCGAACCGTGCCCCTTGCAACCCCATAGTTTGTTGCCAGAGTTCTTTCGGGTGGCAACTTTTCATTAAAGGAATAATAACCATTAACAATGTGATCTCGGATTGAGTTAAAGATTCCGGAAGCACCGACTTTCGATCTTGGATATTCAGTGTTCATAGTTTGTAAATTCGCTAGTTTTTTCTCACGTTTAAGCCACTGTAGCCTTGGTTTGGTGCAGGTTCAGTTTGCAACTGATTACCCAAAAAGTTGAATGGTAGCAAATTGGTATATCTATATTGATCATTGTATAATACCATAAAAGTACCAAAAACAAAAAAAAGTGCCCATCATTTATCAGTTCAGCTCGATTTCGTAGTTAAATTTGGTATATCTAGGGTGAATAAATACAAATCATACAAAGTCATACTATCTTGAGTTGTAATTTGTTACTATGATCGGATTCCCATTTGGACCGTAATCAATCCAAATTGGCAGACTTAAAAAATGTAGAGGTTGAACCATGGCGATTCCATCCAATGTTGATTATCTAATCATCGGTGCAGGCATTCATGGACTTAGTACTGCCTATCATCTAGCCGAAAAACTCAAAGCACGAGGACAAGCGGGCAGCAAGAGTATATTGGTAGTCGACAAGACTTCCATCGGTGCAGGGGCTTCCGGAATTGCTTGTGGAGTGATTCGGAATAATTATTTCCAGCCTGCAATGCGTGAGCTCATGGCCCAATGTGTAGATGTGTGGGAAAGCGATTTGGAAGCCTATAGCTATCATCCGGTTGGGTACATGCAAATCAGTCCAGACTGCATGTTTGAAGATGTCGCTTCCATTGCCGAACAACAACAGAATATCGGCTATGAATCAGTATTCGTAGATGGCGAAAAAGGATCAATGGATTACATGAAGAGTTTGTTCCACGATTGGCAGGCTCCAGGAATCACTTCGGTTCTGCATGAAAAAAGAGGTGGATATTCCAATAATACCCGTGCTCTCTATGGTTTGGCTACTAAGGCCGAAGCCCTAGGAGTCAGAATTCTGTCAGGCGTTACGGTTACTGGATTTAAATCGGCCAATGGAACCGATGCAATCAATACTGTAAATACCAATAAGGGTGATATCGATTGCCAGCAGCTGATTGTTGCTGCTGGTCCATGGGCGAAGACCTTCTGGGAGATGCTCGAGTTGCCCAAAACGGTAGAAATTCGAGCAAATAGAACTGTGCATAAAGACATACCGATGTGGGTGTATTGGTCCTTGCAAGAGGGAACTTTAGGAATTGACCCTGAGATACAAAAGACGAATAACGGAGATTTTCCTCCTGTTATTCATGTAGACTCAGATCAGCCGTTATATTCGGATGTTGATGGAAGTCTGATTACCGACCAAATGTGGGGGATCTACTATAAGCCGGATTTCCATTTTAATGGCATACAAGGAGGTGCAGCACCGTACAAGGTTAAGACCGATCCAGACGAAGTACAGGTCGACCCTTATGGTGTTGACTCCCCAGATTTCATTGTAGGTGATGACTTTGTGCATATGTGGACTTCAGCCCTTGCGCATTGTCAAAGTCGATTTGAAGGTCAGACTCCAAAATATCGCAATGTTCCATCAGGTGGTATTGGAGCATTCACCCCAGATAGTTTTCCGGTTTTTGATATTTTTCGTGAGAACTGTTACTTTATTGCCGACTCCAATCACGGATGGAAGATGATCGGAGTTGGAAAACTAGTTGCTGAAGAGTTGCTAGGTGAGGAAAGCGAGTTAATGAAACCATTCCGCTTTTCGAGATATGCAGAAGGAAAGTTGCACCCAGTCTCGAACAGTCCATTTCCATGGAGTTAGTATGATTTGTCAGATTCATTTGTTATTATCGCTTCTTTAGCAGACTTAAGTTCAACCTATTCACCCATTATGCATGGAGTAATCTGATGACCGAAACTACAAAACTACAGGATTCAACTGATCTGGAACGTCATGTCAATCAATCGGGTCGAGAAGACCTAGTCAAACAAGTTCGTGAAAAAATTAACGAATTAGGAATTGAGTATATTTACTACCAGTTTATCTCTGTAACTGGTCGGATTGTTGGCAAAGGCATTCCCGCAGATCATTGGGAGCGATCTGCTGAGCGGGGATTTCAGTTAGTCTATGGTTCAACTGCAAACCTGTTTATTGACCGTTATGGCAATTATATTGGCTATGGGCCGGAAGCTGCTGAGTTGGTTGGTATTCCGGATCCTGAGACATTTTGTCAATTGCCATGGGACAAGAGGGTGGCTCGGGTTTATTGCACCTGTTTTCGAAATCGGGAAGAGCGAGAAAATCCAGGGGGTCATCTCGAATCAGATTGCCGCGGTAACCTTCGAATCATTCATGATGAATTCAAGACAAAACATAACGGGTTGCATTTGCGTGCAGGAACAGAACCTGAAATGATGTGGTTAAAACGCGGTGAAGATGGTAAACCGGATGGTGGCTATTCGAATCCATACTGCTATCATATTGACCAATTCGAATCGTTGCGACCGGTCTCCATGCAGGCAATTACCTATGCAAGAACAATGGGTCTGGACATGATTCAGGGTGATCATGAAGATGCACCGGGCCAGTTAGAATTGAACTGGCAATTTGACGATGTGTTACGGAACGCCGATCGCTTGTCGACTTATCGACAAATCTGTGCTCAAGTAGCTCGTGAGCACAATCTGATCGCCTGTTTCATGAGTAAACCATTTATGGGGGTCTCAGCCTCTGGATGTCATCATAACTTGTCACTATGGACCGGCGGTAATGAGAAGGTGAATTCACTAGGCATGCAATCATTGCCGGGGCTTGAAGACAATTTTCGTTATCTGGAAGGTGGTCAAAACACATTTTTACCCGATACCGATGATCCACAAAAACCCGGCAAAATTGGCTTGCAAGCTGTGGGTGGTGTGATGGCTCACTTGGGGGCTCTGACTGCAATTGGCTGTTCAACTGTTAACTCTTATCGGCGTTTATGGGATACCGGATTCTGGGCGCCAGTTTTTGCAGACTGGGGTTATCAAAATCGAACGACAGGTATGCGCGTGTCTGCACCAGGGCGTTTTGAATACAGAGCTGTTGATTCCATGGTGAACCCCTATTTGATGGGTGCAGCATTGCTCAAGGCCTTTGATGATGGAATTAGTAATGATCTTAATCCGGGTGAGCCGGAAGAAAGAAATATCTATGAAGCTATGGAAGCCGGCAAACAAGTGAAGAAGTTGCCGATGTCGCTTGGCGATGCATTGGATAGACTTGCTCAGGATGAAGTTATCAAGTCTGCGATGCCCGGTGAAATGTACAAGGTTTACCATTGGTATAAGAATGATGAATGGGAAAAATTCATGTCGACAGTAACCGATTGGGATTTGGATACCTACCTCGATTGTTTACCCTGATATCGATTTGGAAAACATATTCCGGTGTTAGATCGTAAGTTATACAATCGATTTGTACCGAAGAGTAATCACTACACCCATTATTGAATGAGGAGAAAATTATGTGTGGCATTGCTGGATTGATACACCGCGGCAATAGTTCTGATATTGGTGCAGAGATGACATCGATGCTTCAGTCGCTAAAGCATCGAGGACCTGATTCTACGGGATTTGCATTGTATGGTAATGCTACTCCAGACCAATACGTAATGCGATTCAAGGCTGCGGAACAAGAAGACATGAACAATGGATTTGGCATGCAGAAGATTATCCGGAAACGCAAGAAGCAAGCTGACCAAAGGCTAACCGAACTTGGCGCCAACATCGAGGTTGTTGACCAAGCAACAGATTACTCTTGGCGTTATGTTTTTCGGTTTAATGGCAATATGCGCAAACTTGCCGACTATATGGAAGACATTGATGGAATCGAAATCCTCTCAATTGGTAAAGCACTTGAATTAATTAAAGACTTGGGTGATGCCGAGACGGTATCTAGTCAGTATTCTTTAGGAGGTTTTCGCGGTACGCATGCCATCGGACATACCCGAATGGCAACTGAGTCGGATGTTGACATACGATCTGCACATCCTTACTGGGCCTATCCATTCAGTGACGTTTCGGTTGTTCACAATGGTCAATTAACAAATTACTGGACTTTACGCCGGGAAATGGAGAGACGTGGGCACCGATTTATGTCGAATTGTGATTCAGAGTTAATAGCGGTATTTATTGCTGATCGAATTGCTGACAATGAGGATCTTGAGTCAGCAATGGTTCGGTCGGTGGATGAACTTGATGGAGTTTTTACATATTTGGTAGCAACTTCTGATCAATTAGGAATGGCGAAGGATGTCATGGCCGCAAAACCGATGGTACTTTATGAAAGCGATCAGTTTGTGGGCCTCGCTTCCGAAGAAGTTGCAATTCGCAGTATCTTCCCGAATGAAATCGAAACTTGGGATCCTTATCACGGAGAGGTGAAAGTATGGCAAGCGTGACGCATAAATCTCATGATATGGGATTACATACCGAGCAGTTGACCGGACGAACCCAACAACGCTTCTTTAGTGCAAGTGAAGAAGAGAATTACACTTATCCTTGGTCATTTGATGTTGATTTTGACAACCATGCAGAGTTTGATGCAGAATCCATGTCGTCAAGCGAGGTCAATAGAAAAATTCGCGAGTTGATGCAACAGGGTTTTGGGTCAATTACTGTAAAAAATCCTCAGGCTAAACATTCTTTAGGTGTTGGAATCCTCAATCGTTTGAAACTGAATTTTCAGGGCAGTCTTGGATATTTTGGTTGTGGCTTGAATGATGGGCCGAATATACATATTAGCGGACGTGTAGGCTGGTCATGTGCAGAAAACATGATGGCAGGTACTGTATTGATTGAGCAGAATGCAGGTTCTACATTTGGGGCTGCGATGCGCGGTGGCGATTTGGTTTGTCGTGGCGATGTTGGTTCGAGAACAGGTATCGACCAAAAGGGAGGGACTATCATTATCGGTGGCCGAAGCGGGGCATTTTCGGGATTCATGATGCAACGAGGACGGATGGTGATTTGTGGAGATGCTGGCAAAAACCTTGGTGATTCGATGTATGACGGAACAATTTATGTTGGTGGTGAAGTCGAAGATCTAGGTGTTGATTGTGTTCCTGGTGAAATGACGGATAACGAGCTCAAATGGTTAATCAATAAGTTGGGCATGTATGATATCGAACCCTCATGCGGAATTGCCAACATGAAGAAATTTGTGGCTGGAAAGCAGCTATGGAATTATGACAATCTAGAACCGGCTGAAAAGAAGCTGGTACTTTGATAAACATCGTTCAAGAGGATAAATCCATGTCGAAAGTCAATAGAGATGTTAACCGACTCGGGAAAAGTTTTATGTTTCCTCCCGAGGTGATTGATGACATTCATATCAAATCGGAACTTGGTCGGTACAGGATGCGGGGATTTTCTCTTTTCAAAAAAATTCCAACTTGGGACGACTTGACGTTTTTGCCTGGAACGCTCACTCGATTTGTGATTGAAGGTTATCGAGAAAAATGCCTGACCGAGACAGTTATCGGTCCAAAGGCCAAGAGACCATTGGTGCTAGATATCCCGATCTATGTGACTGGTATGAGTTTCGGTGCACTTTCTTATGAAGCAAAAACAGCGTTGGCAAGAGGTGCAACCATGGCTGGTACTGCCACATGCTCAGGTGAGGGTGGCATGATTCCAGATGAGCGACGTTATTCTGAAAAATGGATGTATCAATGTATACAGTCACGCTATGGGTTCAACCCGAATCATCTCAGGCTTGCAGACTGTGTAGAATTTTTCATTGGTCAAGGATGTAAAGTAGGACTAGGTGGGCACCTCATGGGTCAAAAAGTCACTGATCAGGTAGCTGAGATGCGTTCATTGCCGGCTGGAATTGACCAGCGTTCACCCGCGCGTCATCCAGACTGGTTGGGACCCGATGATCTGGCTCTAAAGATCAATGAAATTCGTGAAGCTACCAATGGAGAAGTGCCGATTCAACTCAAGCTAGGTGCGGCAAGAGTTTATGATGATGTTCGCATGGCGGCCAAGACAGGCCCCGATTCGATTTATATTGATGGCATGGAAGGAGGTACGGGTGCTGGACCGCATTTGGCAACTGAGGAAACAGGAGTACCAGGAATCGCTGCCATCCGTCAGGCTAGACGAGCACTGGAAGATGTTGGTCAATCCGGTAATATTTCTCTGGTCTATGCCGGAGGAATTCGCAATGGCGGAGATGTTGCTAAAGCACTCGCACTCGGTGCAGATGCAATCGCAATTGGTCACTCGGTTTTGATGTCTCTGAATTGCAACAAGGCCATTCCAGAAGCTGATTTTGAAAAAGAAATGGGCGTAGAAGCTGGTTATTGTTATCATTGTCATACGGGAAGATGCCCAGTCGGTGTCGCTACTCAGGATCCAGAATTGCGAAAACGTTTGAATCCAGATGATGCCGCAGAGCGAGTTTACAATTTTTTGCACACTTTAGCGATTGAGGCACAAATGCTTGCTCGCGCTTGTGGCAAGACGAATATCCATTCACTCGAACCGGAAGATTTGGCTGCTTTGACCATGGAAGCCTCAGCACTTGCCCAGGTCCCACTTGCTGGTACCCAGCATACTGTCGGTCATCCTGATATGACACGCTTTTAGGAGGCAAATCAAATGACAGATGATATCAATAAGTATCTTGAATCAGACGGACTTGATTCTGACCGAGAGAAGGATATCGGACAACATATTGGTTATCGGTACGATGTCAATCTGGTGCCCGACATGGATCGATGTCCGCCTTTCTTGAAAACATATATGGAGATTATGGGTTGGTCGGATCTCAATTGGCTTGAAGATGTTCATATGGGATATGAAGAGGGAAGTGCAGCTGTATTCGATCGAAATATTAATGGTTGGGTGACGATACCGGATGATATTGACTTGCCGGACAACCAGCAGGACCGTGATATGATTGCCCGCGAGTTGCTAATCAAGTTTCAAATGTCCAAATCTCATCCCATGGTTGACTTGATAAGAGCCTACTCGAAATTTTGAATACTTTTCTGATCTTTGTATGAGATTCTAGATAGAGCCAGAAACGATCAGCTGTACATCGTTTTGGTGGGAATTATTGTAATTGTTAATTGTTTCCTGCCATGAGTCCAGACGAATTAAGGAGGCAGTTTATTCGCTGGCAATGTCGAATCCGACAATATTCAGTTCGCAAGGATCAGGGAAGACCATCACGCGGCATGCGCCCACATTTGGTTATTAATAATCGGAATGTTGGAGAGGTCACCCTAGTTCTGGTTAAATCCGAAAGTGAGAACCTTACTTGGCAATTTAAATACATCTATCAGAAAACTCAAGATCCCGCCGACCGCTATCAGCAAGCAATCAAGTTATTATCGGAGTATTACTATCAGATTCCTGATGAGTTCTCTGATGAGATGATGGCGGTTTACCCTTTCGGGAGCGATTATGTTAAACAAATGACGATGGTGGGGAAGGGTTGTTTGATTTTTGAACAAGGGAATCAACGTTATACTATCGACTGTTCAATGAGGGACATTCCCGAAATCGAACCAAAGTATCAAGCTACATATTGGCACAATCGGTTATTCAATCCAAACTTAGGAAATACAACAAAAATACTGGGTTTTGAGCCGGATTGGGAATCCTCTGAATTTATAGAACTTGAATTGTCGGATACTAATGACTCGCCTTAGTGTCAATTTAAACAAGATTGCATTACTCAGAAATTCGCGGGGCAAGGATTATCCGAGTGTTGTCAGATTTGCTGAGCGATTTATCGAGTTGGGTGTAGGCGGGATCACTGTTCACCCGAGGCAGGATGAACGCCATACGCGTCGTACCGATGTTTATGCACTCTCAGAAATTTGCCGATCTCATGAGCAAGTCGAATTCAACATAGAGGGGTATCCATCTCAGGATTTCCTGGATATGGTCTGCGAGGTGAAGCCAGATCAATGTACATTAGTGCCGGATACCGAAGATCAGATCACCTCTGATCACGGTTGGGATATTGAAAACTCGTCATCAATTTTGATACCCGTGCTAGGTCGGTTACGTGGTGCTGATATCCGATCTTCTTTATTCGTTGATCCGGATCCACTGCAAGTTGTAGCTGCGTCAAAAGTTGGAGCTGATCGAATCGAGTTATACACAGAACTCTACGCTAGCAGTCATAATGAGGGTAATTGCTCTGTAGCACTATCCGCATATCGAGAGGCTGTTCAAGCTGCAAAGTTGAGCAAGATTGGTGTTAATGCCGGGCATGACCTGAATCTTGAAAATCTGTCGGATTTTCTTGCGATAGGTAGTATTCTTGAAGTTTCAATTGGCCATGCTCTGACCGTCGAATGTATCGAGTATGGAATCGAACATGTGATTGAAAACTATCTGCGAATTTGCTCTTTAGCATAGATTCAGCTGGTTTTCCAATCTCATCAAGAACCACACAACGTTCTGCTTTGTGTAATGATTAAAATCTTCAGCCAATTCTTCCCTTTCAATAATTTATAAAAAACCAAATGATCCAATTATGAGTGAATATCAATACTATGAATTTCAGGCTCTCGACAGACCGATCGACAACGAAGGAATGGATATGCTGAGGAGAGTGTCTTCACGCGCCGAGATTAGCCCGACCAGTTTTGTTAACGAATACAACTACGGCGACTTTCGTGGTGATGAGCGACAATTTATGAGACGTTGGTTCGATATGCATCTTTATATTTCGAACTGGGGAAGTCGAAGATTGATGATGCGAGTGCCTAAGCATTTCGTGGATCGTTCGAAGTTTGACACCTTTATTCGAGGATGTGAACTGGTTGAGGTTTTGGATGCTGGCGAAAATCTCATTATCGATTTTTGTGATCCTGATGAAGAGGAGCAATATTTAGGTATGTGGGAGGAGGGTTCTGGTTGGCTTTCAGGTATGATGACACTACGGAGCGAATTTCTATCTGGAGACTGGCGAATCTTATATCTCGCTTGGTTGTGGGCTGTTAATTTGGGACACATTCGCGACGAAGTACTAGAGCCTTTGTCTGGTATTGGTCCTTTGACCGGTCCGCTGAAAACGTTTGCAGACTTTTTCCGTATCGATGAAGATATAGTTACCGCAGCAGCCGAAAGCCCATCTGATAGTGATGGTCATGCAACTTCGCCAGAAAACATAGAAGCCGTGATTTCTAGAATTTCAGACAGTGAAAAAACAAAACTTTTGTGTCGACTGGCCGAAGGTGATCCATATGTCTCCATCGAGGTTCGGAAATTGATGAATGAATTTTCTCAGATAGGAAACGAATCAACCCGCCTCAGGACTGCAAGAGAACTGCGTGATCGGACGATAGAAGTTCGAGAAGAGCGCAACATTGCTGAAGCTAAACGCGCGGAAGCGAAGCGCGAGGAGCATAAGCAGGAGAAAGAGAAGTTGCGTCTCAAACGTATAGCTGATGTTGCAGCTATGGGTGAAGCGGCTTGGAACAAAGTTGACGATCATATGAAAACTAAGAGTGGACGAAGTTATGACCAAGCTGCGCAACTGCTTTTTGATCTCAATACAATCGCTGTTGAAAACGGTACAACCGAGCATTTTTCCCGTGGATTAAAAGATGTACGTCATCGATATGCAAACAGACCGAAATTTCTGGAAAGAATTGAGCGGTTATGATGACAAGAGCAAAACTTGCTTCATAGTCTGAACTTCTAGTACGAAGAAAGGGATTGATGTTCAAAATAAATGATGGACGAAGATGGGAGTTTGAACTCACCATCAATGCATTCGACAATGCCCCAGCTTCTGGATTTATCTTACGAATTCGATAAGAAAGAATCACTAACCTCATGTCATAGCAGGAGGGGTGGTTAAAACGAACAACTACTATTTGCTTATCGTAAAATAGTCATAACTTTTTTACGATAAGCAAGATAAAAGTCATGAAAAGATATTTATTGGATCATTTCATCAATCATTATCGAAAACATCGGCAAATGATATTTCTATCTGGCCCAAGACAAGTCGGAAAGACCACAGTGGCCGAAATGCTTCGAAAAGAGTTTTTGAATAACCAATAATTCAACTGGGACGACAAAGATGACCGTGATTTGATTCTGAATGGCCAGAAAGAAATTTCAAATTCGCTTGGGTTGAATCGTCTGGTTGATGAACTACCGCTGTGTGTATTTGATGAATTGCATAAGTATCGAAATTGGCGTGATTTCCTGAAAGGTTTTTTTGATAAAAACGAAAAAAAACCCAAATTCTTGTCACCGGCAGTGCGTCGTTGAAAACATTCAGACGAAGTGGTGATAATCTAATGGGTCGTTTCTTTCCATATACCCTTCATCCAATCTCTGTTGGAGAGTGTCTCCATGTTAAAAGAGATGAATTGCTAATCCGCAAACCCGCACCGATTAGCAAACATGAGCGGGAAGCATTATGGAGATATGGCGGTTTTCCTGAGCCATTTCTTCAGGCGAACCAAGAATTTTACAATCGATGGAAACTCCTACAAATGGAACAACTTTTTTGGGAAGACTTGCGCGATCTAACTCGTATCCAGGACTTAGATCAAATAGAAATGCTGGCTAGGCTGTTGCAAAATCAGGTTGGACAACTCACCAGTTATTCCTATATAGCAAATACGGTTCGCGTTTCTGTTGACACGATTCGTCGCTGGATTGCAACACTGGAGTCTCTTTACTTTTGTTTTACTATCAGACCCTGGTATAAAAATGTGGCCCGATCGTTGAGAAAAGAACCAAAATATTACCTATGGGACTGATCACAGCTTGATGATACAGGAGCAAGGGCTAAAAATATAACAGCAAGCGCTTTGTTAAAAACTGTACATTGGTGGACAGAGACTGGAAAGGGGGATTATGGACTCTATTTTCTTCGTAACAAAGAAAACGTGAAGTCGATTTTTTGATAACAAAAGACCAGCAACCATGGTTTCTGATAGAAGTGAAATCCAGCAGAAACCAGCTATCGAAATCGCTCATATATTTTCAACAACAAACCAAAGCTGCACATGCTTTTCAGGTAGCCATGGATGCAGAGTATGTGGACAAAGATTGCTTCGAAATCTATCCCCAATCATTGTGCTGGGAAAAACGTTCCTTTCACAATTGGTATGATCACTTACCTTTATAGATTTATGTTGCTCTTGACAATGGTGTTTACTAGTTTATCTTCGAAATAACCCGAAAATAGTCAAAAACATTTCGTCGAAATGCCAACATACTTAGCGGTCTACTAACCTTTATTGAAGCAAGTATATTGCGAAAATCGGTGTTGAAATAAGTATTCTTTCGTTATCCATGCGACTCATTTAAGCTAAACCATACTCCTGTTTCTGCCGGTCAGACCAAGCCACCAAAAGTCGATCAGCAGTCAGTCCGATGAAGGATACACAAAGACCAATTACCAATCCTTTGCCTCCATCATTAAATGTCAAAGCGCGGAATATTTCCTGAGACAGGTCCACTGTTCCTATAAACCCGGCGATCATCACCATAAACAGTCCAAACATCAGGGTTTGATTCAATCCAAGAATGATTTCTGGAAAAGCCATTGGCAATCGCACCTTCCAGAGTACCTGATTTTGGGTACAACCGGAGGTAACTGCTGCTTCAATAATTTCCTGAGGCACATTTCTCAAGCCGAAAATGGTATAACGCACGATGGGGATACTGGCATAGATAATGATGGCAAAAATTGCTGATACATCATTGATTTGAAAGAGCATTACTACCGGCAACAGATAGATGAAGGATGGAAAAGTCTGAAATGTATCACAGATATTTTGCATTACTCGTGTTGTCCAATCTCTACGGGAAGCCCAAATACCAAGAGGAATGCCAAGTAGAGCACAGATTAGCAGTGAGACGAGAACCATGTAAAGTGTGATCATGGCACGCACCCAATATCCAGAAGCCGCGATAAAGAATACAAACAGACAGACTATCAAGGCAAGTCTCCATCCGCCCATCTTCCAGCCTAAGCAAGCGACCAAGGCAATAATTGCGATCCACGGAATACCGGTTATTGCTGAACGAACAGGAATGAGAAAATATACCAAGAAAGCATCTCGAAAAGATGCTAGTGGGCCATAGAAGTGTAGGGTGATGTAGTCAACAATGCTATCCCAGAATGTTGATGTGGAAATAGTCAGATGTTCCGGGAATTTTGCAATAAAGGGAAGAGCAGGCGAGAGTACAAGGATTGCTACAACAAAGCCAATGAAGGTGGTTAGATATGGTCGGCGTTTCCAGAACGGTCCTTCGGGTATATGTGTTGGTTGTTTATTTGCAATGGCCTGGCTGAAACGATCCAAAGCAATGGCAATGAAGACCACAGCAATGCCAACTTCCAATGCCTGTCCAATAGCCAATCTTTGCAGACGAGTCAAAAGGTCATGGCCAAGTCCTGATTGACCGATGAATGATGCGATAACTACCATGGCAAGGCATTGCATAATAATTTGATTCACACCCAACATGAGTTCGTTGCGCGCTGAAGGCAACTCTACCTTGAACAACATCTGCATACGGCTACAACCAGACATCATTCCCGCTTCAATGACTTCTGAACGGATATTTTGGAGTCCAACTAGGGTAAGTCTGGCCATTGGTGGAAATGCAAAGATGATGGTTGCGATCACTCCTGCCTTGGAGCCAACGCCAAAAAAAATCGCTACAATGATCAGATAGGAAAAATGTGGTAAAGATTGAAGTACATTCAGGATTGGCCAGATTATGCGTTCAGCAGATTTGCGTTTGGCAGCTAATATACCGACCAGAATGCCAATCAAGCCGGCAATTGGAGCCGATACAGCAATTGCAGAGAGAGTTTGCATGGACAGTTCCCAGATTCCACGCTTGCTAAATAATGCAAGATAGAAGAAACAACCACCTCCCAATAGTGCGAGTTTCCAACCTCGTAAATACCATCCATAAATGATTGCAGCTCCAACCAGAGCAATCCAAGGTATGGCACCAATGTTGAAGTCGGCAAACCCCTCGTGTAGTAAACCCTCGGTAAAGTGGAGCAGTGAGTCAATTATCCCAGATATGCTGCGAGTAATGTCTCGAAAAGTGAAAGCACCAAAAAATTCATATTTACGAAGAAAGTTGATAACAGCGTTGACCCAGTCAACAAACGGAATCATACCTTCGATATCAGCACAGCCGCCTAAGCAACTTTTTGGTGGGATTTTCGCCCATCCGGGTAACCAAGGTTTGAGTATGATTAGCAAAAAAAAAGGAGCAAAAACCAGTAGTGCTTTGTTGTGTCTCATTCTTCACTGCTATTTTCAAAGATGGTCTCCAACAACCGTTCTCGTTTCAACATCCCAATAACCTGATCAGTCTGATCAATAACAGATACATTGGATTCTTGGGCCAATACAGACCGAGCAACTTTTTCAATGCTATCATTTGCATATACGTGTACTTGGTCGGATACTTCTCCACTTATTGGTTCCATAATACTTTGCACGGAGAGTAACTTTGCCCTTGGGATATCGCGGGTGAATTCTGCGACATATTGAGTTGCTGGATTGCTGATTAATTCTTCGGCAGTACCGAGTTGTACAATAACTCCTTCATACATAATGGCTATTCGATCAGCCAGTTTGATCGCTTCATCAAAATCGTGGGTAATGAAAACGATCGTTTTTCCAAGTATCGATTGCAAGCGAATAAATTCATTTTGCATTTCCTTGCGAATGAGTGGATCCAGAGCCGAGAATGGTTCATCCAAAAACCAAATATCGGGTTCGACTGCGAGGGATCTGCCAATCCCAACGCGTTGTTGCTGCCCTCCCGATAATTCTCTTGGATAGTAGTTGTCACGCCCCTGTAGACCTACAATTTCGATGATTTCTCGAGCTTTCTCTTCTCGGGTTGATTTGTCGATGCCCTGAACTTCCAGTGGAAATGCTATATTTTGTAGTACTGTGCGATGCGGAAGTAGAGCAAAATTTTGAAAGACCATCCCCATTTTATGTCGGCGAATCTCGATCAGAGTTTTTTCCGACGCTTGCAAGAGATCAATTCCATCGAATTCAACCTTCCCCCAGGTTGGTTCAACCAAGCGGCTTAAACATCTGACAAGCGTTGATTTTCCAGATCCGCTGAGTCCCATGATAACCAGAATTTCTCCATCGTAGACATCAAAGTTTGCATTACGTACAGCAGGAATGTATTGCTCCGATTTGATCGCTTCATCCGATGGATTTCTCTGGTGTTTTTCAAAAAAATCTTGAGGATTGGAACCGTAGAGTTTCCAAATATCCTTGCAGGCAATCTTAATATTTTTGCTCATTGAAATACCATGTAATTTGTTCGCATCCTATCCGAAATTCATTCACACTTTCGGTTGATGAATATCTGATGTGGTTTATTTCAAGTTACTTACCAATACAATTTCTATGCATGAATTGTTACAAGATCAAATTTATCACTCTGGATAATCAGAGTACCAACTCTCATGCTTTATAAATCAATACTTTTTTGTAAAACAGTATGAATATTATGAACTCATAGATTACTAATGTTATAGCAATTCATTATCAATCGGGTAACTTGATTTTCTAATTTTTATTGAAACTCAAGGGTTTTCATCAGAGCGAAATTTTCTTGAACTAGTTTATGCAGGGTAAGCTTTGTTTCAAGTATTAACCATTTTCCTTGAGAAGCATTGACTTAACCGTATCACTCATGCTAGATTTATAAGGATCATGAGTTACGCTACTTCTCAATAAAAAGACTAACGGTCCTAGATAGACAAAATTGTATCATTCATGATAAATGGATTGTCGAAAAACCTCCCGCCAAGATTGCACCTTCTAGAAATCCAGTCATGATAACTGTATCGGAATATATACCATACAGAATGGTCGATTCCATGGACAGGATAGAAGCCATCAACTTAACAGTTTAGGGCAATCTAGCGCTTTGATATTGAAATCATGGTGATACAGAAAAGCCCGACTCGTCAACGAGTCGGGCTTTTTGTATTAAATGGCAGTTAATTGTTTATTGTATCCAGCTTTGCCAGGTGTCCTTGTGCTCTTCTAGCCAACGATCAGCAGCTTCAGACACTTCCATTCCGTCAGTGTCGACATAATTCGATTGCTTGGCAACATCAAGATTCGTAAAATTTATCTTTTGAGCTACTGCAAAAGCTTTGGGATGGGTATCTTTGAATTCATGAGAGATACCGATTTTGAGATAACCACCTTTGGGGTTACCGCAATCATAAAGTTTCTCAGAGTTAATGCCCCAAGCCGGATCTTCGGTACAAGCAGCATCATGTTCAGGGAACTCAACAAACTCTCCTTCATGAAGTGCTTCGATAAAATTCGGTGTCCAGTTGAAAACAACAACGGCCTTATTTTGTTTAATTCCAGACTCCAATTCAGCCCAAATTGCTGCCGCTGAACCGGCATTCTTTACGACAAAATTCATGCCAAGAGCTTCAACTTTTTCGGCATCATGCTTAAGCCAGTCTACTGGACCGCCAATGAAAACTCCTTTGCCATTTGAATCAGCGCGTGCAAACTGATCAGAGCAAGCATCTAGAGCCTTCCAATCCGGTAGTCCTGGACACAAATCCTTGACATGAATTGGGTACCACCATTCTTCGCGTGTTTTGGCTTCATGAGTGACTAGGTCGATAACACATCCCTCTCCGACTACTTTTTCAAAAGCAGCACCAAAGGCACCTTCCCAAACCTCATGGACAATGTCAATATCGTTGTCACACATTGCTTGGTAGACAGTTTGGCTGTCCATCGGTATGTATTCTACTTCCTCACCGACCATCTCAAATAATTTTCCGACAATTTCCGCGCCAACCAACTGGCTAGACCAGTTGTGAGTTGGTATTTTTACAGTATCGGCCTGAGCTGTGCCGACCGTCAAAAACAATGCAGATAGCAAAGTTATGGGCAAATGCATCAATCTGATTTTTTTCTTCAACATTCGATTCTCCTAAATAGTATTTTTCATGGGTTATTTTGTCGCATTAAATCTAGCTCAATTTGGCTGTTAATGCTATGGATGAGGTGAGTATCATGGATTATTTCATGCAAATCAATATCAGATGAAATAATTCAAGATTTTGTTGTAACATTCCTGTACCATTCCGATATCAAACAGCATTTCCAGTGTTCCAATGCTCAAAATAATGGTTTCAAGTTCAATTCATGAAATGATGGATCAGGTTCAAGTTCTTCCTTTTTCATTTGAGGATAACGGTAGAAAAAATGCCGTAGATTTACTTTCCCGATGTTAGTTTGGTCGATAATTAATCTGCAATGAATATGGGCATCCCTTCTCGTGTACGATTGCGTGAACCCGGTCTTGGTCAAGACTGGATTGGTCAAGAACGGTATCCACTAAAAGCTGGTGGAGTCATCGCCTTGCCGCTAATGTCTGGCGACCAAATCGAAATTGTCGATCCCGAAGGACTCCAACCAGCCCAGATTTTTGCTTTCAACAGTAAAGGACAACCGATGACTGAAGCGCTAGGAATCAAAGCTGAAACTTCTGGTAGCGTTCTTGCACAAATGCTTGAAGCCCCATTTACGGGGGCCAAAAAAATCAAAGAGAAATTGAAAATGTTTTCAATTGATCTAGTAGATTCAGCTGTAGCGGAATTGTTGGTAGGCGAAACCAATGCGAAAACGAAGGTGCAACTTGCTAGTCAGGATGAATTGATAGTGTTACTTGGTACTCCGGGTTCGCCTATGCATGTTGACCAGAGCTGTCCTCCCACAGATTTGGTGGTATTTGTGAGAAGGGCGAATCCAAGCATGGTGACTATAAAGGAACTGCCAGAACCGCTAGCGGATGCATTGGATAGTATCCATATCGATGCTGCAACAGCTAAAGCCTATGAGGTTCGAAAAGGAGAGTATATTCAGGTCATAGATGTTAATGGACGTCAGTGTTCAGATTTTCAGTGTTTTGATAAGCGTGCACTTGATCAAGGTAAGATTCGAAATCTGAGCGCAACTACTACACGCTCGTTAATGGGGAATGCTTATCCGATTCCAGGGCTCTACTCCAAATTCTATGATATCGACTTCAATCCATTAGTTGAAATAGTCCAAGATACCTGCGGACGACATGACAGTTTTGGAGTAGCTTGCACTAGTAAGTATTATGATGAAGCGGGCTATCCAGGACATGTCAACTGCTCTGACAATTTTAATGATGCATTGGCACCCTATCCGATTGAGCCTCGCAAAGGATGGCAAGCCATGAATCTGTTTTTCAATACATTTTTTGACGAAGCATATTCCTTTACTTTCGATGATCCGTGGTCTCGACCTGGAGACTATGTGCTGATGAAAGCGATGACTGATCTTGTCTGTGTATCTTCTTCATGTCCTTGTGACATTGATCCTGCGAATGCCTGGATTCCGACCGATATCCATGTTCGGATTTATGAAAAACAAAACCTTTTCAAGCAGGCAATTGCTTACCGAAAAACAACTGATGCAGAACCAGAAATGACGCAAGAAACCAGCTTTCATCCGAAAACTTCAACCCTGACGAGAAATTTCATTGAATACAATGGCTATTGGCTAGCAAGTTCGTTCAATAATCTTGGTGCTATATCGGAGTATTGGGCATGCCGAGAACAGGTGGTCATAACGGATTTGTCTCCGCTCAGAAAGTATGAAGTCACTGGACCCGATTCAGAGATATTACTGCAAACCTGTGTTACTAGAGACGTTCGACGAATCAGTGTCGGCCAAGTGGTGTATACCGCCATGTGCTATGAATCTGGAGGTATGATTGATGATGGGACGGTTTTTCGTCTTGCCCAACACAATTTTCGATGGATTGGTGGCAATGATACGTCTGGACTGTGGTTGCGCGAACAAGCTGGACTTTTGGGCTTGAAAGCATGGGTGAAAGATTCAACCTCGCAATTACATAATATTCAGGTTCAGGGTCCGAGAAGTCTCGATACCTTAAGGAAGTGTATTTGGACTCGTCCAGATCAATCGGAAGTTTCCGAACTCGAATGGTTTCGATTTTCTATTGCGAGAATCAAAGGTCCTGATGGGGTTCCGATCATTTGTTCGAGGACCGGTTATACCGGTGAGTTAGGTTATGAGATATTTTGTCATCCGCGTGATTCGTTGGTCGTGTGGAATGCGATTTGGCAGGCGGGACAGGATTATGGTATCACCCCATTAGGTCTTGAAGCACTTGATATGCTGAGGATTGAAGCGGGACTGGCGTTTGCAGGCCAAGAGTTTTGTGATCAGACCGATCCCTTTGAAGCCGGGATCGGATTTACTGTTCCATTGAAAACCAAGCAGGATGGCTTTTTCGGTCGTGAGGAGTTAATCAAACGGAAGTCCAATCCGCAACAGAAATTGGTTGGCCTAGAATTGGAAGGCGAAGAACCTGCGGTTAGTGGTGATGGTGTGTTCATCGGGCGAGAACAAGTCGGATTGATTACGAGTGCAACCAACTCCCCAATATTAAGGAAAAATATTGCCTTATGTCGGATCAAGTCGATGCATGCAGAGATTGACAAGCATTTGGAAATTGGAAAGTTGGATGGGCATCAAAAGCGGATACCTACTCGGATTGTGCGCTTTCCACATTTTGATCCAGAAAAGCAACGGGTTCGGGGAAATTATCAAGTTGATCAATCAAGTTCATTGTCTTGAATCAGACAACATACCTGAATTTATCTTTGGAGAATGCCAATGGACACGCCTCTAGACAGTTCAGCAAAAGTTTTAGCGAAGCAGTATGGTGACTTCCCGTTCTACAGCAATCCCGCAGGCTCCTATACAATACCAGCTCGGTTCTATACCGATTCGACTATACATCAGCTTGAAAGAGAAAGTATCTTCTTTTGCAATTGGATATATGTTGGTCATATCAGTCAGTTTTGCTCTCCTGGCGATTACCTAGCTACTTCTATTTGCGACCAGAATCTGTTTGTCATTCGCTCAGGTTCCGATGATTTAAAGGCTTTTTACAATGTTTGTGCTCACCGTGGTCATGAATTACTGTCTGGGCAAGGGAACACGAATTTGATTGTTTGCCCTTATCATGCATGGTCTTATGGGTCCGATGGCACGCTTAAGGTAGCTCGAAACTCAGAGAGTGTAGTTGGATTTAACAAGTGTGACTTTTCCCTCAAACCGATACGGGTTGAAGAGTTTTGTTCGATGGTATTTGTTAATCTTGATCATGAAGCAGTTGCGCTGAAGGAGTTAAGCGGTGATTTGGAAAATGAGATCCGCAGCATCTGCCCAGAAGTTGATAATCTCCAAATGGTACAAAGGGATGTCTATAACGTCCAAAGCAACTGGAAAGTTTTGATTGACAATTTTCTGGAGTGTTATCACTGTGCTCCGGCTCATAAAGATTTTGTGGATCTAGTGGATATGAATACATATCGAACGGTAACGCGAGGTATCTATTCAAGCCAGATAGCAGGAGCACCCAGGTCGGAGACAAACCGAGCTTTTCATTTTAAGAGGGGTGATGTCGATTTCGGGTATGCAGGATGGTTTTTATGGCCTAATCTGACCATCTGGGTCTATCCGGGTAAAACCAATTTATCTGTTTTGCAGATGAATCCTGATGGGGTTGGACAGACTATAGAATTTCAGGACTGGTTCCTTCCAGAGCAAGAACCAACACAACAGCATCGGGATGCAATGAGATATCAAAAGGATGTTTTGCAACCCGAAGATATTGCTCTATGCGAGAGTGTTCAACGTGGGTTGAGATCTAAGGGATACAATCAGGGTCGGTTCATGATTGATCGGGAATTGACTGAATTGTCAGAGCATGCAGTTCATCATTTCCAATCCATGGTTATGCAGGCAATAGGCGGTGAGATCGAAAAATGAATTTGCTATTGAACGGGTAGTAAGGGAGATAGAAACCACATGAGTACTGCCATAGAAGCACTGAAAAAGCTGAAAGAAGGTAATGAGCGGTTTACGTCTGGACAACGAGTGGAAGGTTTGTTTGATGAAAAAAGACGGGTTGAACTCGCTCATGGACAAGCCCCATTTGCAGTGATTTTGGGATGTTCGGATTCGCGTGTACCGGTGGAATATATTTTTGATCAGGGCGGTGGTGATTTATTTGTTATCCGAGTTGCTGGGAATTTGGTGGCACAAACCCAAATGGGTAGTGTTGAATTTGCGGTTACAGTATTGGGTAGTCGATTGGTGGTTGTATTGGGTCATACGGAATGCGGGGCGATCAAGACTACATTGAATGTAATATCGAATCCAACGGAAGAACTGACCCCGGGCTTGCATTCACTCGTTGATGCAATTCGTCCTGCAATATCACCGATTGCTGAAACGATGTCTTGTTCCGACGAAAGTACCGTGCTATCTCATTCAATTCGTCAAAATATTGTCTATAACGTAGAGAAATTGAAAACAGAATCAACGTTGCTGGTGCCACTTTGTGAAAGCGGTGAATTGAAGATTGTTGGTGCGGAATATGACCTCCATTCAGGTCAGGTCGATTTCTTTTATGGGGTTGATTAGTGGTTTGGGTATAACTTGCATTTCTGATTATAATCTATACGACATGGAATTCACTTTGGTTCCTTAACCCAGATTTTTGGGCAAACTAGATCCTATATGTAATTTTCTATTTCAGGATATTCAGTCAATTCATTGCTATTTTCTAATTTCTGGTTTTTGTTTGTTTCAACTTTGGGTATTGATGTGTGCATTTATTGATGAAAGGCATACCTAAAAATTAAATCATAATAATATTAGTATCATAGCCATAGATTATAGGTTTTACATTTATGGATTCGATTGATGAAAATAGCATTTGAAATGAGGAAAAGCGATGAGTAAGGCGGGGGATGATCTTGGGAATTCTTTAAGAGGCAAGACTTTTGGAACGGTTTTGGCAGATCCGCCTTGGCGATTTGCAAACAGAACTGGAAAGGTCGCTCCTGAGCATCATCGGCTTTCTCGGTACGGAACATTGTCCTTTGAAGAGATAAAAAGTTTGCCTGTTGTCGACTTAATGGAAGATGTGGCACATTGTTATCTCTGGGTTCCGAATGCACTCCTTCCATATGGATTGGATACACTAGCTGCATGGGGGTTTGAATACAAGACCAACTTGATTTGGCATAAGGTTAGAAAGGACGGTGGGTCAGACGGAAGAGGGGTTGGTTTCTATTTTCGTAATGTCACGGAAATGGTGTTGTTTGGGTTAAGGGTAAAAATGCTCGGACTCTAGCTCCAGGTCGAAGCCAAGTCAATTTGATTGCTACCAGAAAGCGTGAACATTCTCGCAAGCCGGATGAGCAATATGACCTAATTGAGAGATGTAGTTGGGGCCCGTACCTCGAATTGTTTGGTCGAGGTACACGAGAGGGATGGACAGTCTGGGGTAATCAGGCATCCAAATATCAACCTGACTGGCCAACATACCCATATAACTCTGCTGTCGTAACCCAATGAAAACCATTGCAGATTTAAAGAGAGTAGGATTTGATATTCATGCTGTCAATCATGCTATGGCGATTCTAACAAAGGATTTCCCAAAACCTCTGGGAGAGTTATGTTCAGCCCTGCTAGATATCCGTATTGCAGACCTAGAGTTGGTCAAATCTGGAGGCGGTGAATCACCCATTACTCAAAGATTGCGCAGAGCATTAACAGAATTGAACTGGCCAAAGCGAAGGGTAGTAATTAGAAAAACAGTTGACAATATCGAACGACATTCAATCACACATGAGATTGATCATATGAGAACGAACGAAAATGGAGTGATCGCATTGGAGATCGAATGTAACAATAAAGATCCATTTTTTGATCGTGATCTAGATAATTTTCACCGATTGCATAGTGAAGGTGCAATAAGCGTTGGTGTCATTGTCACCCGGGGTAGTTCTCTCCAGGAGAACCTGATCCAAATCATAAGTGCATGTGCTGTGCGACATGAAGTTGCAGAAATTAAGGATTTGGAAATGAATTACGGTCTAGTACCAACTCCAAGACAACAGAAGAAAATGAGACAGAAGGATGGAGACTTTGGTTAAGAATGGGCTAAGCAATTCGTTAATGACAAATTTGGACAGTCGACCACTCACTGGAAGAAACTGCAGGACAGGATAAGTCGAGGTGTAGGTAATCCGTGTCCATTGCTTTTAGTCGGTATTCCAATAACAGTTGTTTATCAAGGAGATTGAATAACTTTAATGGCTCCATGTTTTCACCAACAAGCTTTTTAGGGGGCTGGATCATCATCCTCAAACGTCACACAAAACAATCATTTATTCCGATAGTGTCTCCCTAGTATATAGACCACACTCAACTTATGTATTGCTATCTAACAAAATAGGCGTTTGATTTGGGTTTTCCTGCACTACTTACTCGATTCGAGGATCGATTTTTGTTGAATTATCCGTTGGTATACATGGAAGATATAATGAGTCCCAAACGGTTATCACTCACCTTGATCACTTATATCCGTTTGGTCTCGATTCAATAGCTTTGATAGGCAATGTCTAGTTGACTGTTACTGTGTTGGAGTATCATTACTCCCATGAGATGTGTAAGACTGGCCAGCTGATAACCATTAGACTCGATTTCAAAGACGCTCTCGCCATCTATACAATTCAAGCCAGTAGCAGGCCGAACCATGAGCGGAGCATTTCCGAAGTAAGGAAATAGTGAACATTCTAAACAGTCTGCCAAACATTTTTGTTTGCTGAAAGAACAAAGCAGAAAAAACAGACTGCTTTAGAGTCTATGGAGATCCTGTTATCAGCCAGGTTCTCTTCTCAATGCTTGACATAGGCAGTGAACACCGCCACCGCCCAAAGTGAACATTGACATGTCTGGATCGAAGACTTCGAAACCCAAAGCGCGCATTTTATCGTTTAATTTTGGACTGCTTTGCATGGATAAAACACGATCGTCGCCTAAAGCAACTAGATTAACTCCAAGGTCCTTGGCTTCAGCGTAACCTACATCAACAAACTCGAAACTTTTTCCGCGAAGCCATTTCACCACCCAGTCTTCGAGAGCATCTAGACAGGCGACAAGTAACTTGGGTGCCAGCGGAACAACCAGACCATCCATATGTACAAATTCTCTAGATATCGGAACTGTTTGTGCCTCCCACCCCTGTTTTCGAACCCATGTAGCAACTTGTTCAGCACCTTCTTGTTCGGATCGTTCTCCACAATAACCAATCAAAACAGAGCCAGGCTCTAAAATCACGAAATCTCCCCCCTCAAAATGACCAGCTGTAACATAGTTCCATATTGGAATGTTGTTATCTTGATAGAACTTAATCGAGGTAACGTAATCAGCACGCCTGCATTTCAATTGCATGTGGCAGATTAAGGCTCCCCAGGGAGTCATGGCACTTGAGTCACGGGCAAAGAAATTTCGGTGCAAGACTTCGTCTGACTCTAGATAATGACATTTCACACCTGCATTTTCGTAGATTTGAACCATTTCAGCATGTTGGGCTATTGCTGTGTTATGATTGAATTTGATACCGGTATGTTTCTGATTTTGCAAGGTTCTACGGATTATTGGTCCAGCATCTACCCAACGGTAATGATTGGGGTGTCCAAGCAAAACATCATGTAGGAGGGCGTAATCATTATCGATACCCCATGCTTGCTGGGAAATTTGAGTTGAGCCAAGATCTTTCATGTCAATTTCTGATTCAGTCACTACAAGAAAATTTAATTACAGTTGGAATTTTATCAAAGTCTGGCTAAGGTAAATGAGGTTTATTCATCTTGAGGAATACATTCTATATTCGTGTCACAAAGATAGTTGAGATTGTACTGAAATTTCAAATTAAAATTATGATCGAAACCAAACTAGTTTTGTGATTCTTGTTTAGTAAATATTGATTTTAAGGGCGAAATAAGAGGAATGAGTTCAGAACATAACGTTACTGAGAGACTACGATCTAGGCAACTGAATACCCGCCAGCCCGGTGAATGGAAAGATCATGCAAGATGTGCTCTTGGATCAAGTTATTCCAAGCTATGGCATCGAAGTTATCGACCAACCCAGACCGACACCGGAAGAGTTGCTGTTGAACATATAGAGGTCGAAGTTGTAGCTAACGAATTCTGGCATTGGTATAGTGCTGATTGGGAGCGTCGAACAGAGCAAATCTATCGACAGTTCGTAAAACCCGGAGGATTAGTTCTTGATATCGGAGCTTGGATTGGTCCAACAATTATTTATGCATTAGTTTGTAAAGCTTCTCGTGTAGTAGCACTTGAACCCAATCCAAACAGCTTCGCGGCACTAGTCAAAATCGCCGATTCCATTCCAGAAAACAGATGTAAATTGGAACTATTGAACATCGCAATTGATGATAATGAAGGAACCGTTTCTATGGGGCTTCCTGAAGGTTCAGTCGATACGAGTCGGAGTGGTTGGGAGGGTCATGAATTTGTTGTGCCGACCATCACCCTTGAAAAGTTGATCAGATCGCAAAATATACGTAATCCCGATCTTGTTAAGATCGATATAGAAGGAGGTGAAGCAAATCTTGGTGAAGGACTCTCAATGATGGCCCCGTACTTGCCCGTTGTTCATCTCTCGGTACATGTTCCTTTTTTCCCTCCCGAGTCGCAAATTGACGAGTTCATTCGTGCAACTTCCGAGTACAAGCTTTTCGATGATCGTGGTCGTTTTTTGAAACACTCCGAATTTTCTGATCGGATAACTTCAAATGAAAAATTTCCAGCATGGGGAGGGCGGAAAGGAAATTTTTTTCAAGTATTGATGTTATCCAAAAAAGCCTGATTCAAAAAACCAATAATAGATCATTTCCTATTGCTAGACAAGGGAACGCGTATCACAATTGCCAGATATACTTCAGTTCACGGTCCCGATATTCCGCTACTTGGTCTGCAAATAACTTTCCATTGAGTCATCCAATGCGTCAACCCAAGAGGTATGGTGTGCCGGTGCCCGAGTACCGGTTAGCGGCGATACATAACCGTTATCCCGAAACGTCATGATGTTCTGTTTTTTGTGCTTTTTCCACTCAAAAAAAGCTTGATTTGCGGCATCAATATTAAATGGTGGATAATCAGTCATATCCATTAAGTGTTTGGTATATCGACCTTGGTACTCAATTGCACCATAGTCATCTGCAATATTGTCCTCTTCCTCACGCCACTTTAGAATATTACTTTCCATTTCAGTTCGGTCAGGTACATTCAATCTCCCGAGCATAAGGTCACGCGCATACCAAGCTTGAGCATCGAACATGTTGAAGGTATACCATTGGTCCTGCATACCGAGATAAAAAAGTTTTGGATTACTGGTCCAGACTACCCCATTGTAGAGATTAATTGGGTAGAGTCGATTATTGGTCTTGAGACGCAATTCTTCATCCATAAATGGAAAATGATGTAGGTATCCAGTGCACAGGATGATGGCTTGAATCTCAGCGGTTGAACCATCGATAAAGGTTGCCGTATTTTTATCCACTTTTTCAAGGAGAGGTACCTCTTTCCAGTTATCTGGCCACTTGTATCCCATCGGGGCGGTTCGATGGGAGACAGTAACCGATCGACAACCATATTTCCAGCACTGTGAACCAATATCCTCAGCGGAATATGACGTGCCAATGATCAGGATGTCCTGATCCTTAAATTCGAGTGCATCTCTGAAATCATGAGCATGTAAAATACGGCCATTAAAGCTGTTAAACCCTTCGAATTCCGGCACATTGGGCGTCGAAAAGTGCCCAGATGCCACGACTACATAATCAAATTCTTCCGAGTAATCTTCATTCTTTTCATTATCATGAACAATAACTGTAAATTTTCCGGATGCATTGTCATAGCTAACTCGACGAACCGTTGAATGAAAGCGAATCCAATCTCGTACTCCGGCTTTTTTCACCCGTCCTTCAATATAATCAAAAAGAACAGCTCGTGGCGGATAGGAAGCAATCGGTTTACCGAAGTGTTCCTCAAACGAGTAGTCAGCAAATTCCAGTCCCTCTTTCGGGCCATTCGACCAGAGATACCGGTACATTCCCCAATGTACTGGTTCACCAAATTGATCAAGTCCGGTTCGCCAACTGTAATTCCACAGACCTCCCCAGTTGTGTTGTTTTTCAAAACAGACAATTTCAGGTAAATCTGCACCAATTTTTCCAGCGGATTGAAATGCTCGAAGTTGTGCCAGACCACAGGGACCTGCCCCGATAACAGCTACACGTTCAGTCATAATTGAATTCTTTTATAAATAGTTGGTTTGAATGAAAAATCTAGTAAATCAGCGACCCCAGTAAGTTTGAGTCCTTGATGGCTACAGGTATTAAGGTATCAATTATATCCAAGCAAGTATCATACTACCAGTCCAAGTTCATTGTAGAAATTGTATACGGTATGGATAAGTATAAGAATCAAAATACAACAACATGATAATGAATCATTTACATGCGAGTACTCAAATGATTTCTGTCCAATTGGATTAGCTCTCGCCGTGGCTGGCTCCCCTGTCATGTTGGTGACTCGAAGTTTTCGACAAATAAATTGGTTGTATTCGCATTTTCCCCAGTGGTTGTTCTTTGTTTGTTAAATGGGAGAAAAATCGACCGATATTTATTATTTAGTTGTCTGTTTTCAGGTAGATTTTATTTCGTTTATAAACTTCTTGCATGATCATAATTTTTATCGAGTAATTTAACAAGTTAATCACGTAATTTGAATGCTGAATAAAGTGCCGAAAAGAATTTACAGAAAGAAGTTTCGGTTCACACCGTATTTCTTAAATTGTTTCTAATGCTATGATGTCACTCGACCAATCGATTACAACTTTGCTAATACCATGAACGAGATTTTCCCCATTGAATTCACTGAAATACAAATCTTGCTACACTCCATTTCCAAATGATTGGTAAAAACGTAAATTTCGTTATTCGCGATTTCCATCCTGCGGTTACATCCTGGTTCACGCAATCTTTTTTGAGACCTACACAAACTCAACTGAGTGCATGGCAGGCCATTTCTGCTGGCGGACATACTTTGGTTTCTGCACCAACCGGCTCGGGTAAGACACTTGCTGCTTTTTTGGTTGCGATTGACGGTCTTGTTCGCCAGGCTGAACAAGGAATACTGAAACCGAAAACTAGTGTGATTTATGTCTCACCCTTGAAGTCTCTTTCAAATGATATTCAGCGCAATTTGCAAGTACCCCTATACGGCATTGAAGAGATACTGAACGATTTGAACAAACATGAAAATATCGTGTTTCCTTCAATTAATGCTGCAGTTAGAACCGGGGATACTACTTCAACGGAGCGGGCCAAAATGGTCAAATGCCCACCCCATATACTGGTTACCACCCCTGAATCACTCTATATCTTATTGACTTCAAAATCAGGTCGGCAAATGCTGTCTAGTGCGAAGACTCTGATCATTGATGAAATTCACACTATGGTTGGTACCAAACGCGGCGCACATCTCAGTATCTCTATTGAACGACTCGAATACCTATGTGATCGACAATTGCTCAGAATCGGATTGACAGCTACGCAACGTCCAATTGAACTTGCTGCAAAATTTCTTGTCAGTAACCGTGAAAATTCCTCGTGTCAAATTATCGATAGTGGCCATCAACGCGACCGCGACATTCGGATTTGTGTGTTCGGTGGTCCGCTTTCTGCAGTGATGTCAAATACAGATTGGGAAGAAGTCTACTCTATGCTGGAAGAGTTGATTTATCAGCACAATACAACACTAATTTTTGTTAATACTCGTAGGCTTGCTGAGAGAATGTCTAAGGCACTTGGTGAGAGAATAGGTGATGATGCGGTCACATCACACCATGGCAGTTTAGCGAAAGAACATCGACTGATGGCGGAACAACGACTTAAAGCCGGAACACTGAAGGCAATCGTTGCAACTGCCTCACTTGAACTAGGCATCGATATTGGTGATGCTGATTTGGTCTGTCAGATCGGCTCTCCACGTGCTGTATCAATTTTGTTACAACGCATTGGACGTTCTGGACATAATTTAGGACATACTCCAAAAGGTCGATTGTTTCCGACTTCTCGAGATGATCTGCTTGAGTGTATCGGATTAATCGATTGTGTAAACCGCGATGAATTGGATCATGTGTCGATGTATCCCAAGCCCCTCGATGTGCTAGCTCAACAAATCGTTGCAGAAGTATCAACAGGGCAGAGAAATCTTGAAGATTTATTCCTTTTGATGAAGAGGGCTGCGCCTTTTGAAGCACTCGAATATGAGGAATTCAGTGAAGTGATTCTCATGCTGTCCGAAGGTTTTTCTGGACAACGTGGTAGGCATTCAGCATATCTCCATCTAGATGCGGTCAATGATCAAGTCCGACCCAGAAAATCAGCTTCACTTACCGCAATGACCAATGGTGGCACCATTCCAGATTTATTCGATTACGATGTCGTTTTACATCCAGAAAATCTAATCATTGGATCCCTGAATGAAGATTTTTCTTTCGAATCAATGGCTGGAGATATCTTCCAACTCGGCAATACATCCTATCGAATAGAGAGAGTTGAATTAGGAAAAGTTCATGTTCGAGATGCTAAGGGACAGCCACCCACCATTCCTTTTTGGTTTGGAGAAGCACCAGGTAGAACCGATGTCGTCAGTCGGTCTGTGTCTAGAGTTAAAGCAAGTATCAGAGATTTTTTAGCAAAAGGCCTTACTGAAGCAAAACAGTTTGTCGAGCAGGAGTATGGCCTAGAAGATTGTGTTTCTTCTCAACTAATCCACTATCTCGCTACTGCAAAAGCGGCACTGGGTGCATTACCTGATAACAATACAATAATCATTGAACGGTTTTTCGATGAGGCGGGAGATCAACATTTGGTGATTCATTCATCATTCGGAATTCGCATAAATCGTGCTTGGGGATTGGCACTTCGCAAGAGATTTTGTCGAAAATTCAACTTTGAACTTCAAGCTGCGGCTCTTGAGGATGCAATCATTCTTTCACTTGGACCAACTCACAGCTTCCCAATTGATGAACCCATACGATATCTCTCATCCGAAAACGTTACCGAAGTGCTTAGCCAAGCCATTCTCGATACACCATTCTTTGCAACACATTGGCGATGGAATGCATCCATTGCCTTAGCTGTTAAGCGATTTTCTGGTGGGTCAAAAACACCACCACAATTCCAGCGCAGTAATGCTGAAGATTTAGCCTCTTTAGTGTTTCCAGATCATCTTGCTTGTGCAGAAAATATTTCTGGAAAGAGAGAAATTCCTGACCATCCCCTGATTCGTCAAACGATGTATGATTGCTTGCACAACTTGATGGATCTGAATGGTTTAAAACGAGTTCTTGAGCGATTGGAAACTGGAACCTTGAACCTGATCTGTAAAGACCTTGCAGCACCTTCACCACTTGCTGAGGAAATTTTGGCAGCTCGGAACTATGCATTTCTCGATGATGCCCCAGCCGAAGAAAGACGGACACGATTAGTGCGAAGCCAGATTGTCAATACTCCTCAAGACGCAGAATCTTTGGGTGTTCTTGATGCAGGTGTAATTTGTGAAATTAAAGAAGAGATATGGCCGCATGTTGATAATGCAGACGAATGTCATGATGCATTACTTGTTCTGGGGGGTCTCGTGCCTGGGGAAGCTGAATCTTTGTACTGGACTGGGTTTCTAAACAATCTAGCAAAAGCTGGTAGGGCCTGTCAGATTACATTCAAAAAAACCCAGATGTGGGTGGCGGCTGAACGGCTCGCTTATTGGGAAGCCGTTCATCCTGAACTCGAAAAATTACCATCAATTGAAGCAGCCGGACAGATACAGGAGATTGACCGAGATCAAGCAATTTTCGAATTATTAAAGTTACGCTTGCAATGTATTGGACCAACCACTGAACAGGAATTAGCGAGCTTTTTTGGAGTTACAACTACCAATGTCAATCATTCACTTACTCACCTTGAGCAAATTGGGTTCGTGATGCGTGGAATTTTTGATCAATCTGGACAATATCATCAAGATCTTGAGCAATGGTGTGAGCGAAGGCTTTTGTGGCGGATGCGTCAACGTTCTATCCAATCGAGACGAAAACGTGCATCGACTGTTTCCATTAATACATTCATGAAGTTTCTTTTCGAATGGCATGGATTGACTGAAGCAGCAAGAAGTTTGAGGTCTGAGCAAGAGGGTTTAATGGAAGTTCTGGCCCAACTGGAAGGGATTGAATTACCAGCTGCAGTTTGGGAGGAGGCGATTTTCCCAGATCGACTGGACAATTATTCATCACAAAAACTAGATATGCTTTGCAGTTCTGGGCGTTTCATTTGGACTCGACTGAATGGCCCTGATCATTCCCGACTGAGGGGCTCGAACCGACAGTCTCCAGTTGCATTCGTCCCGCGAAATGTACTCATACACTGGTTTACTCATTCAAGGAAAATCTCTTTTGATGTGAATACTCTATCATGGCCAGCCCGACGATTGATGGAAACACTAAGAGATGGTGGTGCTCAATTTTTTGAGGATTTAGTTAATCAGGGCGGATGGGTAGCTACCGAAGTGAGAAATGGATTATCTGAATTAGTAGGACTAGGTCTAGCAGTCAATGACAATTTCGAAGGCATGCGAAGTCTGTATGGAAAATCTCCATCGAAAAAACGTAAACGGGGTCGATGGTCAGTGAATCCGCGTGACGATGGGGCAGGGCGTTGGTCTTTACTGAATCGGCCAAGTCAACAGTTTAAATTGCCAGAGTACAATTCATCCGAATCAGAGATTCGGTGGGAGAGTGTTGAATACATAGCAAAATGTTTGTTACGAAGATATGGTGTGGTGTTTCGACGACTGCTTGATCAAGAATCTTCTTGCCCACCATGGCGTGATTTGTTGTATGTGTTCAGACGTATGGAAGCGAGAGGTGAAATTCAAGGTGGGCGATTTGTTGATGGTTTTGCTGGAGAACAATTTGCACTTGGTGAGGCAGCAGGTCTTTTAAAACAGTGTAACTCGAAACAGGTTGAGCGAGTACATTCGATCAATACTTGCGACCCACTCAATTTGACTGGTACTGTGATTCCATCAGAACGAGTACCCATGAATCGTAAGGTTAGGCTGATCTTTTTGGACGGTAAGCCCGTCGCAAAGCAGGTCAATGGTTCAGTCGAATGGTTGGTCGTTCTCGATACCGAATCGAAGACTGAGATAGCAAACAAGACTTTTTTGAATGTTCGAATGACTAGGGGCAAATCAAATTCATTGCATCCGATGTAAAATAGAGCGATGATTTATGTAATGCTAGAAATTTGGTTCTGGATAATATTCGCTTTTGCTCTTGGGATATTTTTTGGTTGGATGTTCTGGGGAAAAAAGGGTTTAACTGCAGAAGAACGAATTGAATACCGAGTTTTGAAATCCAGAGAACAATCAAAAATGCTGGTGCAAGGCAAGTACCGAATTACGCCAATTGATGAAGAGGTTATTCAGCAACTTGAGCGGAATAAGAAGCGTGACGGACCTGTACGTGCGAGACATCTTTAGCCGTTTACACCCTTAAATATTGTGCAGAAAACACAAATTTATTTCTGAAATTTGGTTCTGGCTATGCCAGATTAGGCATTCTACAGAATCGATCTGAATGAAACCCAAGATCGGATTTCAAAGGGTCTGTATGGCTTTGGTAAGATAATCCCAAACATATTCAGCATAACTCCATCTTACCTGTATATCAAAAATCGATCCTTGACTTCTTCGGTCCAAAAGAATGCTGGCGTTCCCGAAACGAGTTTGAGCACATGTCTCTACCGGAAAATTGCTCAAATGAAGATCAAGTGGGCAGGATTTGGCAAGTAAAATTTCAGAGTCAGGACCTTCCATTCTCAGTACTGTATAGTAATCCGAAACATCAACTAGAGCATGATGAATTTTGGCAAGTTTGGCACGACCAAGTTCGATCATCGAGTCCAACTTTTCTATCGGACAATGCACTAACCATTCATCAGGTCCAAGCCAGTAGCAGGTTAAATGGTCTACTCGAACCAATGTGTTTGGATTGAGGGGCAAATCAAGGCCAAAAGCCTCATTTACTGAACTTTGAAAACGTGAATGATTGATTGAGCCACGAATATTGATTTTTCCACAAATCGATAGTTCAGTTAAGATGTTTTTACCGGTAATTGGAGGACGGTCCCAAAGTGGAGAAGTAGTCATGAGATCAACTATTGGGGATTAGACATTCAAAAATACGGGGTCAGTCACAATCACCCGCTGGCTGTTGCCATTCATGAGTGCAACGTTCAGGGTTTGTCCTTTCAAATTGAATCCATCCTTGAGTAAAGCTATGGCAATAGAACGTCCAATATTTGGACTCATATAACTTGAAGTAATGTGTCCAAGCATATTCATTGGTGGTTTACTTTTCACTTCTGATACGACATGTGCCCCCTCCGGCAAAATGAATTGTGGGTCATCAGTCAGTAGTCCAACTAGTTGCTTGCGATCAGAACGTGATGTATCAGTTCGATCAAATGAACGTTTCCCGAGGAAATCCTGTTTTTTCTTGGAGACGATCCAGTCCATTCCAACATCCATCGGGGTTACAGTCCCGTCGGTATCTTGCCCAACGATAATGAAGCCTTTTTCAGCACGAAGTACATGCATTGACTCTGTTCCATAGGGGCAAATATCAAATTTACGTCCGACCTCGATCAACTGTTCCCATAAGGCAAGACCGTGTCGTGCGGGAACATTGATTTCATATGCCAATTCTCCGGTAAAACTGATCCGGAACACTCGTGCAGGAATATTCGCGACTTGACCCTCACGCATAGACATGAATGGAAAAGATTCTTCATCAAGCGGGATATCGGTTAACTCTTGTAATATTTCTCTTGCATTAGGGCCATTTAAAGAAGCTACTGCCCATTGTTCGGTTACGCTGGTTGCATAGACTTCTAAGTCAGGCCATTCGGTCTGTAGCCATTCCTCAATCCAACTCATCACGCGAGCTGCACCACCGGTGGTGGTGGTCATATGATAATGATTTTCTGCAATCCGAGTAGTTACACCATCATCAAAAATCATGCCATGCTCATTCAGCATCAGGCCATATCGGCATCTTCCAACTTCGAGCTTGTCCCAGACATTGGTGTACAACATATTCAGGAGCCACCTTGTATCTTTTCCCTGTAGGTCGATTTTGCCAAGAGTGGACGCATCAAGCAATCCAGCCGTTTTTCGAACCTGACGACATTCTCGTTGAACTGCTGCGTGCATTGTCTCTTTGCCTTGCGAATAATACCGTGGTCGCTTCCAGTCGCCAACATCTTCATAAACGGCATGGGCCTGATCATGCCAGGGATGAATAGGAGTTTTACGCTTTTGAATAAATAGCTCACCACAATCATATCCAACAATGGATCCCATGGATAATGGTGTATAGGGTGGCCTGAATGTCGTTACACCAAGATCAGGGATAGATAGATTCCTAATTTCAGATAGTGCGACCAGTGCATTCAGATTTGAAGTCTTGCCTTGGTCTGTACCCATTCCGGTTGTCGTATATCGCTTGAGGTGCTCAACTGATTCATAGCCCTCTCTCACTGCGAGATGGATGTCTCCAACTGTGGCATCGTTATGTAGCTCATGAAAATGTTTTGTTTTTCCCTGGCCGATAGGATGACTCCCGGGCAAAATCCATAGTGGTCTAAGTGCTCCATATTCAATTTGGCCAGTGTTGATCTCATCACTTGCCCCGTCCACACTGAATCCAGCTCGTTTAGCAGCTTCACAACCAGCAGCATGGCCCTCTTGCATACAATCTTTGAGAAACCAGGTTGCCTGACACGAACCAGCAAGAATTACAGAATTGTTCTTCGATGGTTGATCAGCCAAAAAACAATGGTTCGATTGATCAAATTTGAGTTTGCCCTTGGATTGACTGAATAGGTGTATAGTTGGATTCCAACCGCCGGATATGCCAACCAAATCACACAGCAGCTTTTCTTTCTTTCCTATCACATTTAGTCCGTCTTCGGATAACTCCATAATTTCAATAGAGCGAAGAAGGCCTCTTGAATACCCTACACCAGTAATGGAATGATTCTTGATGATTCTGATTCCCCGGCTGACTGCAGATTCGATCATAGAGCCTGAGGGATTGGTTCGAATATCGATGATACTGACCTGGCCACCTTCATCCGCAATATCCAGTGCAGCATGGTAGGCTGAGTCATTGTTGGTTAAGATCACGCAATTTTTACCCGGAAGCGTTGAAAATCGGTTGATATAACTGCGAATTGCGCTTGCCAGCATGATACCCGGGCGATCATTATCTGCAAATACCATTGGCCGTTCGATCGCTCCAGTTGCCATAACTACATGTTTAGCTCGGATCTTCCACAAACGTTCTTTTGGTGAATTGATCGTAACTCTTGGGCCAAGATGTTCATTCACTCGCTGATTTGCTACCAAAAAGTTGTAGTCATAGTAACCAGTAACCGTGGTGCGATTGAGTAACTTCACATTTGGCATTGCCCGTAATTTGCTAATTTTTGAATCAATCCATTCATGGCATGGGATACCGTTGATGAGCATGTTTTCACTGAGTAACATCCCCCCGAATTCAAATTTCTCATCTGCCAAAATTACCCGACACCCACTCTGGCCAGCGGCAGTTGCGGCTTCAATTCCTGCAGGACCACCACCGATTATCAGAACATCGCAATGAGCATAGGTTTTATCGTAAAAATGTGGATCGGGCTCGGTTGGTGAACGTCCCAGACCTGCTAATTTTCTGATGTACTTTTCGTAAGTCATCCAGAATGAAGTTGGCCACATGAATGTTTTGTAGTAGAAACCGGCTGGTAGCAAGCGAGAAAACCACGAATTTAGCGCGCCAAAATCAAATTTTCGCGAAGGCCAGCAATTCTGTGAATGAGCGATCAAACCCTCATAGATTTCAATTTCAGTGGCCCTACGGTTGGGTTCAGTAAAAGCATTTTCTTCCAGCTGTACCAGAGCATTTGGCTCTTCAGAACCTGCGGTATAGATACCTCTTGGACGATGGTATTTGAAACTCCGGCCAACCAGATGGATCCCATTGGCTAACAATCCCGAAGCCAATGTATCGCCTTCATAACCAACATATGCTCGGTTGTCGAACCAGAATCGGATCGACTTTCTGCGATTCAAACGAGCATCATGCTCAAGTCGGTTGATTTGTTTCTTCATCGGACAATACTGGTATTGGCTCTTCCGGACGGTACGTAGCAAGAATATCATCGGTCATGGTATTTCGAACTACATTGAACCACCGTCGACAACCATGGACATGAACCCAGCGTTCATAATGGACTCCTTTTGGGTTTTTGCGAAAAAAGAGATATTGACCCCATTGTTCTTCATCGAGTTGGTATGGGTCTTCTGGACGTGTGATATGTGCCTCCCCCTGAGCTTGAAATTCACTCTGGTCTCGAAAGCCACACCATGGACATCGAATCAATAGCATCAGTGTGCTACCGCTGCTGCGGCCCCTTCATCAATCAGTGCTCCAGTATTGAATCGATTTATCGAAAACGGATCAGCGATTGGATGCATATCACCCGACTTTATTGAGTGCGCAAAAACATGACCTGACCCTGGAGTGGCTTTAAATCCACCAGTCCCCCAACCACAATTGAAAAACAAATTGTTGACTGGAGTTTTTGATATCAATGGTGAACGATCAACAGTAACATCAACAACACCCCCCCATTGTCTAAGCATCTTCAATCTTGAGAAGATAGGATACAGTTCCAGTATTGGTCCAACAGTGTGTTCAATAACGTCAAACCCGCCTCGCTGGGAATAAGATGTATATGAATCAGAGCCTGCACCGATCACCAGCTCACCTTTGTCGGATTGACTGATATAGGCATGAATAGCACCAGACATCACCACACAATCGAGAATAGGCTTTACGGGTTCCGATACCAATGCCTGTAGTGGGAATGATTCAATCGGCAATCGAAAGCCCGCCATCTCAGCAAGTATGCTACAGTGTCCGGCGACCACACAACCGACTTTTTTTGCCCCGATTCTGCCACGTGTTGTTTCGACTCCCTTGACAGTATTTTCTTCGATCTGGAATCCAGTCACTTCACAGTTCTGAATGATGTCGACCCCCAAATTATCTGCGGCTCTAGCATAACCCCAAGCTACAGCATCATGTCTTGCGGTACCGCCACGTTTTTGAAGAAGAGCGCCATGGATCGGATATCGACACTCTAGGTTAATAAACGGTACCATTTCTTTGACTTGCTGAGGAGTAACGAACTCCGAATCGATTCCATTTAGGTAGATAGCATTGCCACGTCGTCCGATCTCCTGCATGTCATGCACAGAGTGCGCTAGATGCAATAATCCCCTTTGAGAAAACATTACGTTGTAGTTTAACTCGTTACTGAGTCCTTCCCAGAGTTTCATTGCATGTTCGTATAGAGCAGCTGATTCGTCCCACAGGTAGTTGGAACGAACGATAGTTGTGTTCCGTCCGGTGTTACCCCCGCCCAACCAGCCCTTTTCGACCACAGCAACATCCCGAATACCACATTCCTTGGCTAGATAATAGGCAGTAGCCAAGCCATGGCCACCTCCACCGACGATTACGACCTCATAGTCTTGTTTCGGTTGTGGATTGCGCCAGGCCCTCTGCCAGTTCTGATGATAATTGAGGGAATTACGGACGAGGCTGAAAATAGAGTATGCTTTTGATGCTTCAGCCATTTGTCAAATCTTCTTGTGATTTTACAGGATGGTACATTTTGATGAAGCGACCGAAGGGATGTTTTTAAAACTCAACACCCTGAACCGCCTTAATCCCCTTTTCGAAAGCATGCTTAATTTTGGTCATCTCGGATACGGTATCGGCAGCTTCGATCACCTCTTTTGGGGCATTACGGCCGGTCAGAATTAAATGTAGCCATTTGGGTTTTTCATTTGCAATAAAATTTGCAATCTCCGCTCCTGATATCCACCCATATCCACTACAGTAATTAATTTCATCCAGCATGACCAAGTCGAATTTTTCTGAGAGAATCTTCTCTTTGCTGAATTCCCAGATGCTACGGCTGGTTTTGATGTCTTGTTCAGGGTTTTTTGTATCCCATGTGAATCCATCACCAAGAGTATGCCATTCAATATTATCAAAGCGGTCTGCAGCTTGACGTTCACCGGTTTTCCATTTGCCTTTAATGTACTGGATGACGCAAATATTGAGTCCCCAGCCAGCAGCTCGAAAAACCACTCCAAAACCACTTGATGACTTACCTTTACCTTCACCGGTATGTACTAGAGTGACCCCCTGTCTTCGTTCTCTGGATTTCATAAGCTACCTCGCAATCTGACGTCTGTATAATTGTGCGATTATATCGATTAAATTCACAAATAGTTTATTTGAGTTTTTTCGTTGCTCACAGCTACCGAGTTGAGGTAGCGTGGTAACATCCTTTCTACTCGGCAGTAAAGATATCCAAGATGCGTAAAAACAAACAAGTATTAGTCGGCATTACAGGTGGTATTGCAGCCTACAAATCACCCGATCTGGTTCGTCGTTTAATGGATAGGGGTGCCGATGTTCGGGTGGTCATGACCGAGTCGGCCTGTGAATTTATTACTCCGTTGACTCTTCAGGCAGTTAGCGGACATCCCGTACATCAACACTTGCTTGATGCTGAAGCAGAGTCAGGTATGGGCCATATTGAGCTTGCCCGCTGGGCTGAAATGATTGTGATTGCCCCCAGCACAGCCAATTTTATTGCAAAGATGGCGACAGGAAAGGCAGATGATTTGCTCACGACATTGATTTTAGCTTCAAAAGCCGAAATTGTCGTGGCGCCGGCTATGAATCGGCAAATGTGGCAGAATCCAACCACTCAAGAAAATCTTGAAACGCTAATCGAGAGAGGAGTGCGGATTATTGGTCCGGCTGAGGGTGGTCAGGCTTGTGGAGAGATTGGTCTTGGCCGTATGACCGAACCGGATGAAATTGCCCAAGAATTGCTGGGTGATGGTATACCAAAATCACTCACTGGGGTGCGAGTTGTTTTGACTGCTGGTCCGACCTGGGAAGCGATTGACCCAGTTCGCGGAATTACCAACCGGAGTTCGGGAAAGATGGGATTTGCACTTGCTGAAGCAGCCAGCGACTTCGGAGCTGAGATCATTCTGATTAGCGGGCCGGTTAGTCTCGAAACCCCACAGGGCGTCGAGCGAATTAATGTGGTGTCTAGCCAAGATATGTTTACTGCTGTACATGAGCATATCACGAATGCTGACATATTTATTGGTGTTGCAGCGGTAAGTGACTATCGTCCAGTCATGATTTCGGAACAAAAAATCAAGAAAGTTGAGGATTCCATGGAACTGAAGCTGGTCAGAAATCCTGATATTCTCCGTTCGGTAGCTGAGTTAGAAGATCCCCCCTTCACAGTTGGTTTCGCAGCTGAAACGGAATGCATTGATGAGAATGCAAGAATAAAACTCACTAACAAGAGGATTGATATGATTGTTGCCAATAATGTGGCAGGAGAGGAAGGCGCATTCGATAATGACTGTAATCAGATAACTGTTCATACTGAAAATCAGTCTATACCGATTGAACGTAAGAGTAAATATCAATTGTCGGTCGAATTGCTGGAAATTATTGTTTCTTTGTGGGAACACAATAATCCCTGATCAGCAATTGGAATGCGACAAGAGAGAGAAAAAAAGGATGATTCAATTCCTGTTAGCATAGAGTCTTGTAGGTAAATTCGGCGATATGAGAAACTTCAGTGGTGCAAGTTATCCAATAAGAGGTTTTAAGCGAATGGAGTCAATTTAAATGGGGTAGTCTGTAGCTGGTTAGTAAGGCCAGCCACAGATTAACTTGTTATATGGATTTGAATATTGCAATCCAAAATTTCATTTTGATGGTTCAGTTATTATATGACGAAAATTTGTCTCAAAAATTAAAGGGGCTTATATATCTGAATTGACACTGGCCAATCTTCCCCACAGTAGTAGGTCGATGTGGTCAATCAACCTAGTATTGGATTCCACCTTCTGTGACTTCCGTGCTGTTTGATGCTGTTTAGAGACATGATTTCGATCTTCTCAAGTAATTGCATATAAGCCACAATTAAAGATAGTAACAGTTCAAGTTTCCAAGTACTTATGTTTATGTAGCTGGGTCTCAATTGGTTTGGCATTCGAGTTGGCATTTTCTGAAGTCGATCGAATGGTATAGCTACCCATTTCAGAAATATGATTCGTTTTTGGTGGATAGATTCTGGCTCCGGTCGGGTTTCGAACTCTTTATCTTAGCGACATATTTGGTGACAATGACTTGTAGAAAATATTCAACCGACAACCAAGAATAGACAATTTGTTATTATGAAAGTAGAAGTCAAGATTTTAGATCAGAGGGTCATCATGAATTATGGATTGCCAACATATGCAACCCAAGGTTCCGCAGGAGTTGATCTGCGGGCCTGTATTGAGAATCCATTAAATCTTCAATCTGGTCAATCGGAGTTGATTCCGACAGGTATTGCAGTCCATATTGGCGATCCCAAAGTAGCTGCGGTTCTGGTGCCGCGCTCTGGATTAGGACATAAGCATGGTATTGTCCTTGGCAATCTCACAGGTTTAATTGATTCAGATTACCAAGGTCAACTATTTGTATCTTGCTGGAATCGATCAAGTCAAACGTTTACCATCCAGCCAGGAGATCGGATAGCACAGATGGTATTGATTCCAGTTATTCAGGCCAATTTTCAAATTGTTGATGAGTTTACCTCATCAGATCGAGGTGACGGAGGTTTTGGGTCAACGGGTCGTAATTGAAGATTCATACTTACCATATATTTCGTAATTCTCGCAATTTCAGAAATACTGTCTTCGCATCAGGTTTGGGTCCGATTTCCGGGAATTTTCGGATTAACTCTTCTATCACTTCCGGATTATTTAAGCGAAAAAAAGAATTGACTTCTTTTTCGAGAGAAAGGGAAGTGACCATAGCCTCTGCAGGATCCTGATCGAACGTTTCATCAAACAGGTTTTTCGCTCTAACATTGTTTGGTTCTCGATCAAGGGTAAATTGCAAATTAGTATGCAGATAATCGTGTCCCGGATAAATCAGGGTTTCATCAGGCAGTTGCATCAACTGATCAACGAATGTTTCATAAAGCTCAACAGGATGGCCACCATTATGACAGTTCCCTGCACCGGCATTGAATAGGGTATCGCCACAGAATAGCCCCGGAATCTCTGTATGTGAGAGCAAACATACATGACTCATGGTGTGTCCAGGTGTATCGAGCGCTTCAAGTTCAACTGTGTTTCCAACTTTAACTAAATCTCCAGCCGAGAGACCTACGCTCATTTCAGAAATGAAAGCTCCAGCACCATGGTGTGCCAAAACTTTGGCTCCAGTTGCTTCCATAACGGGTCTATTTCCCCCGGTATGATCAGCATGTTCATGCGTATTTAAAATTTGGGTAATATCGAATCCTTCCTGACGAGCGAAATCAAGGCACTTTTTATGGTCTAGAGGATCGATTGCCATAGCTTCACCAGTTTCTTCGCAAGCGATCAAATAGTTGAAGTTCCGAAAGGCATTGCCGGTCCATATCTGTTTTACAATCATGTTGCAATTTCTCCTCGAAAACGGTTGGTGTTAAGGAATGTGATTATTTTGCTATATAAAATATCCAATAGCAAAAAATTTCTATAAAACTATCAAAGAATTCAAAGATAGTGTCGTCGGAGATGTAATCGACAATGGTAAATAGATTTGCACTGGCCGTGAACCGTAGTTTTCCATTTAAGATTGGGAACGGAGCTTCTCATCAATCCGCTCCTGCACTTTCTCCATTACCCATGGGGCCTGCGGGGCACTACACAAAGATTGAAACGAGCGGATCGCCAGAATCGAGACTGAAGCATCTGCGGTTCGATTGCCTGAGGACGGTCAATATCCGAGTTTGCCGGATATCAGAAAATAGGGTAGTTGCGCCGCCTAATTTCCGGGCGGCGGGAGTAGTGTTTTCCTAATTTGTCACAGTAGTAACCCATTCAAAGCCGAATGAGGAAGCCGAGAATGATAATCGCCGCTACCCACAACCCAATCTGCCAGCACAGATTGTCCTTGTCATATTTAGCCATGTCGGTTTTAAAATCGGCCATCTCTGCCAGCAGTCGCTCATAGGATGTATTCATCTTCTCCTCCAGAGCGGCGACTTCTTTCACCCGTTCCTGATTCTGATCTTTCAGTTTCTCAAGTTGTTTCTTCAGTTCCTGATCGATATTATCTGCATACTTATATCCTATGCGAATAGGAACCGGATTTTCAAGTGTAAGTGTTTTCAGAATTGAGACAGGCTACATCAAACTGTGATTAGCCTTGCTGCAGAGCAGAAACCAGACTGTATGAGTAATGCCTGATGGTGATATCTCAGTATCCGCCTGGTTTCATGACCGAACTCAAATCCGGCGTCCAAGGCCTTCCGCTAGAATGCTTTTCACCAGCATATTGAGAGAAACCCCTTCCCGATCTGCACGGTGCACCAGAGCGGCATGAAGCGATCAAAGAACATTGCCGCCACTGCTTTCCGAAAATTTCTCCCTCGGAGGGAACAAGCCGCCCAAGTTGGCGCACAGGGCTTCCAGATAAGATTTCAGAGGATCAGCACCGACCCACATTGCCTCCTCGGGGGGTTTCTCCATCCGCTATACAGCCGGGAAACAGAGAAAACTCGATCAGGTACCCACCACCTTCTGTCTCATCCAGCAGACGCATTTCAAAATACCAAAGGTCATCCATATCATTTTTCCGGTCAATGTCATCAGTTCGAGGAATCTCTTTATATATACAGCCTTGACTGGCTTGTGAGCGGGCACTGTCAACGGAGCAATACTGGAGTAGTTGAATGGAACATGGCTGGTTCCCGGCTGACACCTATCGATATCCTTTCGACCCGTAAGCACTTTGAGGTCATCAATACTCTCCAATCGTCGCGCGGATTGTTTCGCATGTGAGCGATGAGTTTGTGTGTTTTCCATGACTTGAATGGTCTTATATACGAAACCGCATTCAAGACCAATATCAAATTGTATAAGAACTGACGTACACTCAAAATAGTCTTCAATGTACTGATGGAAGTAGTAGGAATTCCTTCATCCATTTGAGAATAATTTTCGAGTGAAGAGAATATTCTTTAAGGGATTGAATAGCCGCTTTATAAACATCATCATTGATTAAATTGTTTGCATGTCGGTACTCTGCACGAAAACGGCAATAATCTGCTGAAAATTCTGGATGGCCTTGAATCCCTAACATTGTAGTATCGGCAATGATCATGCTATTTGGACAGAAATGATTATCCGCAATAGTTTTGAACATCGGTGGTAATTTGACTACTTGATCTTGATGAATTACGACCAGATTATAGTCATCATTTTCAAGTTCCTCATAGTCCTTCATCCAAGCTTGTCGATTTCGAACGGTTGTAGCTTGGATGCCAAACCCCCAACCCAGTGTTGATTTTTCCGCATGCCCACCAAGCGCATGGGCAATGGCTTGATGACCAAAGCATACACCAATCATGCGTGTCTTTGAAATCCAGCAATCCCGAATGAATTGCAATAAGTTGGTTATCCATAGAAGATTATCATAAACTCCATGCTTTGAACCCGATATCACATAACCGGAAAAATGACTCGGTTTTTCGGGCAAGAGCTCTCCATCAAAACAGCGAATCGGTACCAGGTCGATCAAAGAATGACTGGGATCAAGGCCGTTTTGGAACATGTTACGATAACTGCCGAATTCGGCCTGCGCATCTCGATCAACATCATCACAAAGAAGCAATCCGATTTTTATCATTGTAGAACTTTCATTGTTTATGTTGAAAATATTTCCAAATTCAGAAAATACACATATGACTTCAAAGACAATCCCGTTATCAATTAGATCTGCTATTGATAAATTATAACGCGAATATTTTTGCTCAAGTGGGTACAAGACGCAAGCGATTCATCGATCTTCGTTCTTTTGTATGGATACCGAAATGAACAACACATTCATTGTGTTCCGGAATTTGAAATGGTGTACTATTTGAATTATCAAAAATGACATAGATCGGAAAGAAAAAATGCTGAAAGGAAGTCTTGTTGCATTGGTTACGCCGATGCTTAGTGACGGCTCTATCGATTATGGAAGTTTAGCCAGTTTGGTTGATTTCCATGTTGAAAGTGGAACCAATGCCATAATCTCCGTTGGGACTACTGGGGAATCGGCTACCCTGACCGCTGATGAGCAGATAGAAGTCGTTCGCAAAACCGTTGAATTTTCATCCGGACGAATTCCCATCATTGCCGGTACTGGAGCAAATTCAACAGCGGAAGCTCTAGAGTTGACCGAGCGTGCTGCCGACTGTGGTGTTCAAGCTTGTTTGCTAGTAGTGCCTTACTACAATAAACCACCTCAGCATGGATTGATTGCGCATTTTTCCTGTATTGCGAAACAGGTGGATATTCCACAAATCCTCTACAATGTTCCTAGTAGAACATCGCTCGATATGACTAATAATACAGTGGAGAAGTTGGCTGAGTTCCCGAATATCATTGGTATCAAGGATGCCACTTCGGATATTCCACGTGTCGCTGATATTAAACAGCGTTGTGGGGAACAATTCGCCGTATATTCGGGCAATGATGATACCGCTCTATCCCTGATAAAAGCAGGAGGTGATGGGTGTATTTCGGTAACGGCAAATGTAGCTCCAAATAAGATGAGTAAAATGTGCGATGCCGCATTAAAAGGAGATATGGAGACAGCAGAGAAGCTAAATGCCCAACTTGATCCATTGCATGAATCATTGTTTGTGGAAGCCAATCCCATTCCATCGAAATGGGCTTTGCATCAAATGGGCAAAATCGCTGACGGTATTCGGCTGCCATTAATGCCTTTGTCCGAAGTCTATTTTGATCAAGTGCGAACTGCGATGCAAACCGCAGAAGTGATTTGAACAATATCCAGTATTCCCTCAAATATGATTTCATGGCTCTTTGGGGGTGACGTTTATTCCGAGTTTCGCCTGAACAGACTCGTCCATAGGCTTAGAGAGTCTCTCGGATACTGTCAAGACATCCGAGTTCAGTTCGTTTACTTTATAGATCATTGGGAAGAAATTAAACCACAGCAACTGGAAAAAATTGGAGCCTTGCTCGGGGTCGAGAAACCCAAACTCAATGTTAATTTGATACCTGCTGCACATGATCATATTGACTTTTTCGTTGTACCAAGAGTTGGCACAATTTCTCCTTGGTCAAGTAAGGCAACCGATATTTTACGACTATGTGAATTACAGTCTGTTCAACGAGTCGAGAGAGGTACTTTCTGGCAATTGATTGGCGTAGATTGCGATGTTTCTTTGCCAATCCAGCAATCTTTGAAAAAGATCGTTTACGATCCCATGACCCAATCCTTATGTGATCGAAATACAAAGATTGAATCCCTGTTCAAGTGGACTGATCCAAGCCAGCTTTCGACAGTCAACTTGATCGGGGAAGGGCGTGATGCATTGATCAAGGCCAATCAAGAGTCCGGATTCTCCATGAATTCAGTCGAATTAGATTACCTGGTTGATTTATTCAGAACGCTCGGCAGGAATCCAACAGATGCAGAGTTGATGATGTTTGCTCAGGTGAATTCAGAGCATTGTCGTCACAAGATTTTCAATTCCAGTTGGCGAATTGACGGTCATGATATGGAAAACTCTCTGTTTGAAATGGTCAAACAAACCCACGCCGCCAACCCTGATGGAACACTTACAGCTTATTCTGATAATGCAGCCATTATTAAGGGTGACACTATCCACCGACTCTCGACAAACCTTCAGGGAAAATACTCATATATCGAGGAAATGCAGCATTTCACGATTAAGGTAGAAACTCACAATCACCCAGTCGCGATATCACCATATCCGGGTGCGGCAACGGGTTCCGGTGGTGAAATTCGCGATGAGGCGGCTACCGGCAGGGGAGGTCGTCCACGTGCAGGACTGGTTGGTTTTTCGGTATCTCACCTTCACTTACCGCAAATGCCTTTGGCATGGGAATTACCAGAGAGTCGACCAAGTCGAATTGCCAGCCCTCTTCAAATCATGCTTGAAGCTCCAGTTGGTGCCGCAGCATATAACAATGAGTTTGGACGACCTTGCATTTCCGGGTATTTTCGGGTTTTTGAGTCGAAAACCGAGAATGAAAATATACGATATGGTTATCACAAGCCGATCATGTTAGCTGGAGGTATAGGGGGAATTCGATCATCATCAATTCAAAAGAAGCCGATCCCTGTTCAGTCCCCCATTGTGGTTTTGGGTGGTCCGGGAATGCTGATCGGGCTTGGAGGCGGTTCTGCATCCAGCGCAACATCTAAAGAAAGAAACGAGGATCACGATTGGGCCTCAGTTCAACGGGATAATGCAGAAATGCAAAGACGTTGTCAGGAAGTCATTAACGCGTGTAGTGAACTTGGATTCGAAAATCCGATTCTTGCCATTCATGATGTTGGCGCGGGCGGGTTGTGCAATGCAGTACCTGAACTTCTAGAAGATTCTGGTTGTGGGGGAGTATTTGAGCTTCGAAATATTCCAACTGATGATCCATCCATGTCTCCCATGCAGATTTGGTGCAATGAATCTCAGGAGCGATATGTGTTGGCAATCGAGCGCTCTCGTCTAAAGCAATTTCAAGCATTCTGTCAGAGGGAGCGATGCCCCTATGCGGTTATCGGAGAGGCAAGAGCCGAAAGGCAGTTATCAGTATCTGATTCAATGTTTAAGGGTGGTTCTAGGCCGATTGACTTATCTATGAGTTCGATTTTTGATTTTGTTCCGCGTTTGGTTCGAGATACAAAAAGCAATGACATATTAGCTAGAGTAAATGAAATATCTCAAAAACCTCTTGAGGTTTTACTGGACCAAGTACTCAGTCATCCAACAGTCGCAGACAAAACTTTTCTTATTACCATTGGCGATCGCACTGTGACCGGACTGATCGCTCGTGATCAGATGGTTGGGCCCTGGCAAGTCCCAGTAGCAGATGTAGGTGTTGTAGCATCTGGCTATCATTCAAAGACCGGTCAGGCAATTGGAATTGGTGAACGCACACCGTTGGCTGTTCTGGATGCTCAGGCGAGCGGTCGAATGGCAATCGGTGAAGCAATAACAAATTTGTCTGCTGCGGCTATTGGCGATATTGAAAAAATCCGATTGTCTGCTAACTGGATGGTAGCAGCGGGAGAGCCCGGGCATGATGCTGACTTATTTCATACAGTTAGATCAATTACGCAAGATATATGTACTCAACTTGGAATTTCCATACCGGTAGGCAAAGACTCGATGTCTATGCGAACTGAATGGCAAGATTCCAAAAAGGTCGAAAAAAAGGTAATCGCTCCTTTGTCACTGATTGCCAGTGGATTTGCACCGGTTTGGGATGTAGGCCTTACCCTCACTCCTCAATTGGTTAACGATGATTCGAATACGTTGCTTTTGTTAATTGATCTGGGTGTTGGGAAAAATCGTCTTGGAGGGAGTATTCTGGCTGAAACTCTGCAACAGTCTGGTGAGGAAGTGCCGGACCTAGACAATCCCGAATCGTTGCGGGGTTTCTTTCAGTTTTTGCAATCGCTGATCAAAGATCAACTGGTGTTGGCCTATCATGATCGTTCCGATGGGGGGTTGATTACGACAGTTTGTGAGATGATGTTTGCTGGGCGTTGTGGAATTTCACTCTATCTCAATCATTCGCACGCTGATCATACTCGCTTTCTGTTCAATGAGGAACTTGGGGCTATTATCCAAATCAAGCGCGAGAAATTTCCAGAGGTCTTAAAACGGTCTAGTTTCTATGGTATCAAAGACCGGATTGTCGAAATCGGTACTATCAATTCTCAGGATTGTCTCAATATTTATGTTGAAGGGGATCGATTGTTATCGCAATCACGAACTTCGTGTCAGCAAGCCTGGTCAAGTACTTCGTGGCAGATGCAAAGATTACGTGACAATCCTTTTTGTGCAGATCAAGAATATCTCAGAATTACCGATCAGAAGGACCCAGGTCTCTTTTGCGATCTACCATTTGCTCATGATTCGGATACTACATCTCGGTCTATAGGCCTAAAACTCCAAAGGCCGAAGATTGCGATTTTGCGAGAGCAGGGAGTGAATGGCCATGTTGAGATGGCCGCAGCTTTTGAAGCGGTTGGATTTACTCCATATGATGTGACAATGACCGATATTTTGGGTGGGTTGAAGTTGCATGAGTTCACCGGTTTCGTGGCCTGTGGTGGATTTTCATTTGGCGATGTACTTGGAGCCGGTGCAGGATGGGGAAAATCAATTTTGTATAACGATTTGCTCAAGGATGAATTTACCGAGTTTTTTTCAAGATCCGATACATTTGGACTAGGGGTATGCAACGGTTGTCAGATGCTAGCTTGTATTCAAGAGATTATTCCAGGGGCAGAGCACTGGCCAGATTTTGTTCGAAATACTTCTGAACAGTATGAAGGACGTTTCATTATGGTCAAAATTGTCTCAGAAACATCGATCTTAACCCAAGGAATGCAAGGTTCGATGATTCCAGTGCCGACATCTCACGGTGAGGGTAGGGTGAAGTACAGAAATTCAAATGACAAGAGGTTGCTTGAAGAGCAGGATCAGGTCTGCATGAGGTTTGTTGATAATTGTGGATACGTAACCGAGCGTTATCCCTGGAATCCTAATGGATCTCCAGAAGGAGCAACTGGATTCACTTCAAGAGATGGACGTTTCACCATTCTGATGCCCCATCCTGAGCGGGTGTTTTTGACTAACTCGAATTCCTGGCATCCACAGCACTGGAGAAAATACAGTCCCTGGATAAAACTGTTTCGAAATGCTAGAACATGGGTTGGGTAGTTCAATATTACATATTCGCGTAATTCGGTCCCCCAGATCCTTCTGGACTTACCCAATTAATGTTGCCGCTTGGATCTTTGATATCACAGGTTTTACAATGAACGCAGTTTTGTGCATTGATCTGTAATTTCTTGTTTTCTCCATTGTCGACAAACTCATAAACGCCGGCTGGACAGTATCGTTGTTCTGGCCCGGCAAATTTTCGTAGGTTCCATTCTACAGCCTTGGAAGGATCATTCAAACAAAGGTGTACCGGCTGATCCTCTTCATGATTTGTATTTGAAAGAAAGACAGATGAAGTTTTATCAAAACTGATTTTTCCATCTGGTTTCGGATATTCAATTGTCTGGAAATTGTCGGCATCTTTAAGCGATTTGTGATCAGGAATCGGATCGGTTAGTTTGAATGGTAGCTTTCCAGAAAACCAGTTCTGGTCCAGATAGTTGTAAGCACCTCCCATCCAAGTTCCAAATTTGTGGATAGCTGCACCGAAATTTCGAGACTGGTATAACTCTTTGTAGAGCCAGGAAGATCGGAAGTGATGTTCGAAATCTTCTAATTTTGCCTCACCTTGAAGAGATTGAAATGCAGATTCAGCTGCTAGCATCCCGCATTTCATGGCAGTGTGTGAGCCTTTGATTTTGGAGAAATTTAGAGTTCCAGCATCGCAACCAATCAGCAATCCATTGGGCATGGTCATTTTGGGTAGGGCATTGATGCCACCTTTGGTAATTGCTCTAGCGCCATAAGCGATTCGTTCGCCATTTTCAAGATAATGGCGGATTTTGGGATGATGTTTGAATCTTTGCAATTCATCAAAGGGGCTGATATAGGGATTGTCATAACTTAAGTCGGTTATCAAACCCATAGACACCAGTTGATCATCCAGATGGTACAGGAATGATCCACCTGAAGCTTTGTTCTCAGACAATGGCCAGCCAGCGCCATGAACAACCAATCCTGGTTTGTGATTGTCCGGGTCTACTTTCCATAGCTCCTTGATACCAATAGCATAGTGCTGGGTTTGGCTAGATTTATCTAGATTAAATTTTCGGATTAACTGTTTTCCGAGGTGACCGCGACAGCCTTCTGCAAACACTGTGATCTTTGCATGAAGTTCCATGCCTGGTTCATAATTTGCTTTGACTTGACCATCTGAACCTCGGCCCATTTCTCCAGTTGCAGCACCTTTGATGCTGCCATCTTCATGAAACAGAATTTCTGATGCTGGAAATCCCGGAAAAATTTCTACTCCCAGATTGCTCGCTTGGTCAGCAAGCCATCGACATAACTCTCCTAGACTAATAATGTAGTTTCCCTCGTTGTGCATAGGTTTTGGAATCATCCAGTTAGGCATTAAAGTTGCCTTGGACTCGCTTTGAAACATGTAGACTTCATCTCGGATGACGGGTGTATTAAGCGGTGCACCCATGCTTTTCCACTCAGGAAACAATTCGTTCAAAGCTCTTGGCTCGAATAGAGCGCCAGATAGGATATGTGCTCCAACTTCTGATCCTTTCTCCAGTATCACAACCGATAATTCCTTGTTGCTATCAGTGGCGAGTTGCATTAGACGGCAGGCAGTAGCAAGGCCAGCAGGCCCAGCACCGACGATCAAAACATCGATTTCCATTGATTCACGTTCGGGAGTATCTCGGGTCATTTTTGTGTCTAAAGATAAGAAGTGAGAAATTTCTTATATTGTGCTACCGTTACGGTTAAAATTCCACAGTTTTCAGCATTAGATTCTGAAATGTTGTCTGAACAAATTATTGCCGAAGAGCAACCCAATCCGGATTTATCTCCTTGGAGGAATCTGCATGACCGTGTAATGATTCCGAACTATGCACCATTAAGTATGGTACCTACACGAGGGCAGGGGTCATGGTTGTGGGACGATAATGGCAAAAAGTATCTGGATTTTGCAGGAGGTATCGCTGTTTCTGCTTTAGGTCATGCCAATCCCGAATTGATTAAGACGCTAACGAAACAAGCGAAAAAACTCTGGCATGTTAGTAATATCTTAACCAATCAGCCCGCGCTGAAACTTGCACAAAAGTTAATTGACGCGACTTTTGCCGATAGAGTGTTTTTTGCCAATTCAGGTTCCGAAGCCAACGAAGCAGCACTGAAACTTGCACGTCGAGTTGCTCAAGATTGTCATACCGAAGATAAATATGAAATTTTGGCTTTCGAGAATGCATTTCATGGTCGAACCTTTTTCACGGTTAGTGTTGGGGGCCAGTCAAAATACAGTCAAGGCTTTGGTCCAAATCCTGCAGGTATTTCTCATCTTCCCTTTAATCAACCACAGGCTGTACTTAAGTGGTTTGAACAATATGGAGACAAGGCATGTGCAGTCATTGTTGAGCCATGTCAAGGTGAAGGTGGGGTAACTCCAGCAACCAAAGAGTTTGCCAATACTCTCCGAGCCTGTTGTGATCAATATAACGCGCTTCTGATTTTCGATGAAGTTCAGTGTGGAATGGGGCGGTCCGGTGCTCTTTACCTGCATGAGAAACTCGGTGTTGAACCAGATATTCTGACTACTGCAAAGGCTTTAGGTTGTGGCTTTCCAATCAGTGCTACTTTGACCACCAATAAGATATCTGAACATCTGGTGGTGGGGACGCATGGAAGTACATTTGGGGGTAATCCGATGGCTTGTGCTGTTGGGGGTAAGGCTATTGATATTATTAACTCACCGAATCTATTGAATAATGTTGATCAGAGAAGCAAACAATTGATTGCTGGAATCGAGAATATCAATCAACGCTATGAGATATTTATGGAAATTCGAGGAGTTGGTTTGCTGATTGGTTGTGAATTACTTGAGCGTTATTCGGAGTCAGCTAGAGATTTGATGGCTTCTTGTAATGAAACTGGACTGCTATCTTTGGTAGCTGGCCCAAACGTTTTACGATTAGCTCCGCCGCTCAATATTAGTGAATCCGAGGTTTCAGAAGGGTTAACGCGTTTGGAAGATGCGATCTCAAGATTTTTGCAATCCTCAGAATCCTCTTCGTGATGGTATCTACTGAATTAGAACGTAGAATTAGGTCACTCTGTCTCGAGGTTCTCGGCCATTAAAGAAATCGTCCAGATTATCGAGAGCACGGAATCCCATGGCATCCCGAGTTTCATGAGTTGCACTACCGATATGCGGAAGCATAAATACGTTTTTGAATTGAGAAAAGTTCGGATTGCCCCCTGGTTCGTTTTGAAAACAGTCCAACCCTGCAGCAGCAATCTTGCCACTCGTTAAAGCACTGAGTAGGGCGTCTTCTTCAATCAGTGCTCCCCGAGCAGTATTGATGATGATTGCATTATCAGGAAGCAAAGCAAAAGATCGTTCATTCATCAGACCTCGGGTTTCGTTTGTGGTAGGGCAATGTAGTGATAGGAAGTTTGATATTTTTAGCAAGGATTCGAGTTCTTGATGAAAGACCGCTCCGTTCTCAATTGCGGGATCAAGACGATTTCGATTGTGATAATGAATTTTCATATCGAATCCGGCGGCTCGTTTCGCCATCACTTGCCCAACTCGCCCCATACCGATGATACCGAGACATTTGTGCGTTATTTGATGTCCAACCATAAACGACGGGCTCCAATGTTTCCATTCGTTTTTTCGGACCAAGGTATCACCCTCTATGGCACGTCGTGCTGCACCTAACAGAAGTAGCATAGCGATCTCTGCTGTAGCATCAGATAGGACATCGGGTGTATTGGTAACCACGATCCCCCGAGCGGATAGGGCATTCAGATCGCAATGATCGACTCCCACAGAGTGGTTTGCAATAATTTGTACACGTTTTCCCAAATGTTGCACAACATCTTGGGAAAAAACTTCTGAGTGGCAAGGCAGGATGGCATCAACTTCATGGCTCATCTCTACAAGTTCTTCAGGCGAGACCAGAGTATCCTCTGGATTTAGGATAACTTGATAGTTTTCTGATGCTCTGGACTCAGTATTTGCCGAGAGTTTCCGAGTTATCCAAAGTACGGGCTTTTTGTTCATCATATACCTGTAAATCAATGAGCGGTGACTATTTGAAATTGACCCTTTTTAATTTATAGAAATCCGAATATTATCAACCGAAACAGAGACTTAATCTTCTTCTGTTCCAGCTCCTGCACCTGTTAATCGTGAGTGCATATTCTCTTGAACATAGATTTTCCTGGCATAATAATCTAACCTCTCCCAGATTTCGACCTCAATTTCAATACGATCACCCTTGTCATTCGTTTTTGGCCACACTGTCGTTCCTTCTTTCAGTTTCAACCCTCGAAATTGAGCAAATGCAATCCCTAGGGTTCCGAGTGGAGGTATTTCTTTTCCGCATGCGACCTTGTCAAGTGAGACAGATAGATCGCGGATTCTCCTGCCCTTTTGATCTAGGTCCTGTGCGATCAGAGTCACATCCTCTTTACTCAGATACGGAGCTGCCTGCAGGAGATCTTCAGCATCACCAAGTGGCAACCCAGCCCCAATGGCTGCTCGATACAACTGAACGCCAAGTTCGCTACGCGATCGGATCAAAATGATTTCAGGGCTGGCAACCACCAATCTGGTTCGCTATATAACTCATCGAATAGTGGGGCCCCCTGTGCCAGAGTAATTCGGGTCCAAAGATCTGATTTCGGATCAAACTTGGTTGCACCAAAAAAAGACAACTTGAATCGAAGCATGTCTATTGGTCTGCACGAACCATCAATAAGATTATCTCTAATTTCCGCATAATGATAACGCATCAGGGTTTGAACACGACGCACAGCAGAGCGATGATGAGGATATTGTTGTAGGAACGTCAGTAAGTCACCGGAATAATCGAAAAAATCAAATGCCATTGATTTAACTCTTCGAGCATTATCCAACGGTATTTCAACTTCTGCACCAATTTCCTTAAATCGCAATCCGAGACGCGGCTCTAGTTTGGCCTCGGATATGTACCAGAACCGCTTTTCTCGTTCTGGATTCCTGAAATCTAATTCTAAGGCCCACTGCCAATCCCGTAACAGGATTTCCCGAAATTTTTGTGTTGACATTGAAGGATCAAAGTACCATGTTTCGGAAGTTGCCATTTGCGATGACAAATCATCGACAAGTCGTCCGAAAGGTTCGATCAGAAAAGCGGCGGTTAATTCTTGCAGTGTGGTAGATTTTTTCTGAGCAACTGCCCATAGTGCATTTATCGGTCTTGGACCGTTGAGGGTGTCATCAGAAAGAAATTTCTCAAACTCTCTCCACTCGATCTGGAGGTCATGAATAATGGCTTGAGCATCTGCGTCATGGACATTCCACTCATATAAATGGTGAGATACACGGTTAGCCAACTGACGCAATTTTTTCTTTTCTTTTTGGCCGATTCGAATGATCGACCGAACTCTCGCAAGAGCTATTTCACGGGCTTTTACCCAGGCGTCAAGAAGTGCAGGATGCCCGACTAGAAACGGCGCCATTCCCAAACCTGTTGCATTTCCAATGCCAAGATGCCGCTTCAGATCACGGTTGATTAGAGACTTCCCCAAGTATTCAACAAGATCATGGCTGAATCCCCGAATTAACCAAATCGTAAGCATTTCCGGCATGAATGGTCCTGAAAGGCAGGGTCGATCAAAGATTCGGACACGATCTGCAATACCGAACTTTCCATTTCCATAGACCGCGGTTGTGCGCATCAAATATCCGGTTTCGCATACTCGTGCTACATCCGGCTGACAATTTTTCTTCAGCCGGTTTACAACATGATCAAACAATCGAACCGACTTATTCGCCCTGGAAAGAATAAGCTCACGTTCGGAAAAGCGAGATGCTTCCTGCTTGGGTACATTCCGGATCAGCCGTTGAATTTCTGAAGCATCGGGAACTCCATCATATAAGACGAAGGAACTGTCCCAGGCCTCGGCAATCACCCGATCAGTTCGGTTTTGATCATCAAGCTCATTTGTTATGGCAACTAGAGAATAGGTATATCCACCCAATGAGATTGAATAGATCGCATGACCGTGACCATCAGAATTCATATTCCAGACATCACGATGAACTTGAGCTGATTCTTGATGCAACCTTCGGAGCAAAGTGGGAAGAAAAGATAATCTTGAAGGAAAAGATTGTCCCATGCGTGACAATCGCATGATTTCCGAAGGTGATCTTAATGAGACAGGATCGCAAATTGGAACTTCTTTCACAGTGCCGGCCCAAAGCTCATGTCGTAAAATTGTAACCAGTTTTCGCCCATAATTTTTGCTATTTCCTGTTCCGAAAATCCGACTGATTGGAGTCCAGTGCGAATATTTTCCCAATCTCGATTATCACGAAACCAATTCGGCATTGGAGGAAATGTTGGAGTGTTTTCTGATCCTTGGAATGGGTTCTTTGACCAAAGACCAAACCTCATCCACCCAACAACTTCATCCGGCTGGTCTTGGCACAAATCCGATCCAATTCCAAAATTCTCAATGCCGTATCGTGATACCGTTTCAGCAACCATCTGACAAAAGTCAGCCAAACTACAATTTGAGCCATTTTTTAGATGGTTTGGATAAAGAGAGAAACCCAGCATCCCTCCGGATTGCACTAGTTCTTTAAGAACATCATCCGATTTGTTGCGAATTGAAGGTTCCCAGAAATATGGATTCGCATGAGTGATTGCTATCGGACGTGTTGAATGTTCGATTGCCTCTATCGTTGACCGCGCACCGGAATGAGACATATCGATGACCAAACCTACGCGGTTCATTTCATTCACGACTTCCTTTCCGAATCGTGTTAAGCCTCGATCTTCCGGTTCATATACTCCTGAAGCCAGTAAAGACTGATTGTTATAACTCAGTTGTATAAAGCGGATTCCCAACTGGTGGCAGATTTCAACGAGCCCAAGGTCGTCTTCAATTGGGCTTGGATTCTGCAATCCAAAAAATATTGCCGTCTTATTTTGTTGTTTTGCTTGTCGAACGTGATCTCCGTTTGTTCCTCTCACAATATATTTTGCATACTTTTCAAAATAACGGTTCCAGGACTCGAGATTTGTTATCATGTCCCGAAATCCCTGATGATAAACAACAGTAACATGAACGGCGTCGACTTCGCTCTCGCGCAACTGCCGAAAAATTTTCTCTGACCAATTGCAGTATTGCAAATTATCAATCAAAAATCGGGTCATAACTCTGAAGTAGTTGAATCGGTTTAATATAGTAATTATAAAAGGGTAATTGCAATGTCTAGTTTATCCTGAGCTCTTCTTGTTTTGACCTTCTGGTCGAAAAAAATCAATAAATGAGTTTTCGACCAACTTTTACGCACCTCGGGCTGGAAGCATTTGGGCGTTACTCAGGGACGAGGACGCTATGACTGTTATAAGCATGTCAATAAACCGGAAAAGGATATCTGGGTGAAACTCTTGCAAAGAAACTGAAAAAATCCTTAACTCTGGATAATATGACCGCATACCAGCAAACCAGAAAGTTGCTCTGATCCGTTGGTGAATATCCAGTGTAGTGGTTACAGTATGTTGGTCAATATTCGCGACGGCGGTGGCTACGTGAACCATTGACTATATGCTACTAGCAACTAACCTGCACTGATACAAATACATGGGGCAGCACGAGTTGACCCTTGCCTCCTACCTCGCGCAGGGTGCTTCTGGAATAGAAGAGGGCGAACGGTTAAGCGCTGGATTGCCATTGTTGCCATGAGATTTGCTACGATTCTAGCAACTAGGCTTGGTCAACCTGCCATTCCTCATCGGCTGATGCTGTTTGAGTGTCGGAGTTCGCCCTTGGGACACGAGTTGGCTGACGGCGGAGAGCAGAGTCTGAGCTTCCCGAAGTGAAGCTTAACAGGATCTTCAGATACTGCCAACCAGCGATAGCCAAACAGTTCTGTGGATTACTCGGAAAGTAGAATTCTGAAACTCAAATAATGTTATCGTGAAAATCAATTCTCAGAATTGGTTCAGTATGATCACTTTCGCCAGCCACTCCATATCGCAAGGGTTCAGTTTATCTTGAGTTTCTGGTTCCAAAATCATGCACGGTTATTGTTATTCAAACACAGCCTCTGGGTCATCAAGACTATCTGAACCCTCAAACTCAATGGATCCAAGATTCAAGACTGCAACCGCATTTTCAATTTCTCTAGTTTGATTCTTTAGCATATCGATTGCTGATTGCACTCTTTGATTGCCTGCTGCATTTCCCTCAGCAATTTGTTGATCGTAGGCTTCACCACCTTCAGCCGTATTGAATATATTAGACATCGCTATCATTGTCGCGTTAAGAGCTGAAGTCAGGGCTGCATCAGTTTCGGGATTAGCAGCCTTGACTAGATCAGATACACTTGGACCTTTTAATATTGAGCCATCAATTCTTCTGTAGGTTCCGTGGTAAATATTTTGAATTCCTAAGGCATCATAATAATGTGAAGCATGAGTGTTATCACTGAAACAATCGTGCTCTTCTTCTGGATCATGCAATAACAGGCCGAGCTGCATTCGCTCGCCTGCAAGCTCACCATATGAAAGGCTTCCCATTCCGGTAAAGATGATAGACAGCCCTTGATCATTTCCAGCGTCCATTACGTTCTGGGTTGCTGCACCGTCTTCGCTCCACCTATCTACGATCCATTCTAGATCGTCAATTAGTAAATCAGTTGCGGTTTGGAGATAAGCAACTCTACGATCACAATTACCATTGGTGCAATTTGCTGTATTGAAATCGCTTGCCGGTCGGTTACCTGCCCCCGGCCCTGTACCGTTAAGATCCTGACCCCAAAGTAGAAACTCAATTGCATGATATCCTGTGGCAACGTTCGATTCTGCTCCGCCAAGCTCTTGGAGGGTATCAGCGAGCAGGCTTTTTGTAATATTCGATACATCAATGGTCTCTCCCGATATTTTGATACTAGAATGACCAATAACATTCGCTGCATATCCTGGATTTTCTTCTGACTCTGTGCCATAACTCCCGGTATTAACATAGTCAATTAAGCCCTCATCAAGAGGCCATGCATTTACCTTTCCCTCCCAGTCATCAACGATCGCATTACCGAAACGGTAGACTTCGCTTTGCTGGTATGGAATTCGGGCGGCCAGCCAGGCACTTTTCGCCTTTGCTAGATTATCTTCGGTTGGATTTACTACAAACGAATTGATTGCACTTTGTAGAACTTGAGCCGAAATAAGTGAATCCTCATATTTTGCTTTCGCAAGTTTGCCATAATGTTCTAGTACATCATTGACTGAAACGGTTGCAAAGGACGAGACCGGTATCAGTACTAAGATTAGTAAACTGATCCTATACAATTTCGGTGTCCTCGTTTTATTTGATTTCATAATTTAATAATCGAATTTAATAAGAAAGCGATTCAGATAAATCAGTAAGATTTATCAACCTGCAGATCCTGTTCTAATAGACTTGGGAGCCATGGGTTATGCTATGTTCTCTCCAAGTTTTTACGCAAAAATAGATATTCAGTTATCTGCATTTAATTTGAATTATAATACCAAATGATAATAAAAATGAGAATTATTCTTATTCATTTATTTGTTGGGTTGCTGATATGAGAAGCATGATACTAACCCCAGTTCATTACCAATGAGGGTGATAATTTAGTGAAGTTTTTTATTTTGCAATCCAAACAAGGTCAAAATTCAATAAGCGCTTTCAAATCAGTGCTGTCCAGTTTGATTGCAATCTGTTGCATTTTGTCGGCAATGTTTGCTCCTATTGGTTATGCACAGTTTCAGTCAGACAGTAAACGCATCGAAAGGATTCTTACACCTACGGAAGATTTCTCGAAGGCAGAGAAATATGAAACTAGGTCTGGTGGTGCAGCAACAGTTTTTGAGTCAATCAATTCCAATTCATTTTCCCACCCTTCAGCCAATATGTCATTTGAGCGAAAGGCGCAATTTTTCGTTGGTAACGGTCTTTTTCGCAAGTTCTGGGTATCCGCACCTAGCTCAACAAAATCCTCCGATGGCTTAGGTCCACTATTCAATGCACGTTCTTGTCAGGGTTGTCACATCAAAGACGGACGTGGCCAACCACCTGCATTCGGTCAGAAGGCAACAAGCATGATTTTACGTGTTTCGATTCAGCTACAGACAAATGCAGAAAAAGAACTTTTAAAAAGCAATCGCAGAAAATCAATGCCTGATCCTACTTATGGTGATCAATTGCAAAATTTTTCAGTTCAGGGGGTAGGTGCTGAGGGTGAGATGTTAATAACCTATCAAGAGACTCCGATTGAATTGGCAGACGGAGAAACTGTCAATCTTAGAAAGCCGAGTTATGAAGTTACTAGATTAACATACGGGCCATTGCAACAAGATGCAGTGTTATCACCTCGAGTTGCCCCCCCTGTAATTGGAATGGGTCTTTTGGAAGCCATAGCCGAAGAAGATATTTTGGCTTGGGAAGATGTTGATGACCTAGATAGAGATGGTATATCCGGGCGAGCTAATATCGTTTGGAGCGATGAATACAATCGACTGATGTTAGGTCGATTTGGTTGGAAGGGAGGTAATCCGACAGTTGTTCAACAATCAGCTTCTGCATTTCTAGCCGATATAGGAATTGCAACTCCACTCTATCCAAATCCCTACGGCGATTGCACCAAAATGCAACTTGAGTGCTTATCAAGTCCGCATGGTGGAGAAACCGATGAGTTTCCTGTTGAAATCAATTCTGAACTAATGGCTTTGGTGGCATTCTATACCCGTAATCTTGGTGTTCCGGCTCGAAGGGATGTACAAGATCTGCAAATTTTAGAGGGTAAAAGATTATTTTATGAAGCAAACTGCATCGGTTGTCACCGCCCAAAATTTGTAACTCGGCGTGACTCGATAGGTGAAGAACAATCGTTTCAATTGATATGGCCTTACAGCGACTTGCTCCTGCACGATATGGGTGAAGGACTGGCAGATGGTAGCATCGAAAGCAAAGCAAACGGTAGAGAATGGCGAACGCCTCCACTTTGGGGGATTGGCCTTACTGAAACTGTAAATGGTCACACATTTTTTCTGCATGATGGGCGTGCACGGAATCTGCTGGAGGCAATTCTCTGGCATGGAGGTGAGGCAGAAGATTCAAAACAGCAGGTCATAGCGATGACGAGATCTGAGCGTGAGGCATTGATCGCATTTCTACATTCTCTGTAAATAAATGGGGGACATTTGCATGTTAAGACTCATTTGTTTGAGTACTGCTATTTTGATGATGTCGAAACTGGCAGTTGCAACCGACCAGATTCAAGGTTTTTCCGAAGCTGATTACGCCGAAGTCAACGCCTTTTTGGTTGATATGCACGTTATTCCACGCTATGAAATTCTGACTCAGAGTGCGTCAAAGTTTGCGGCTACATCTCAGTCTTTTTGCAGTGCATCTAAGCGGATTCATTTGTCAGTCCTGAGAGAGGACTTTCACAAAGTCATGGATGCTTGGTTTGCCATTGCACATATACAGTTTGGTCCAATTGAATTTTTTATGCGACAGTTTCGTTTCTATTTTTGGCCACAGGCTCGAGGTAAAGTAATCGACTCTTTGGCTGAAGTAGTTACTTCTGGAATCACTGAAGAATTAACTGATTCCAATGTAGCGGTTCAAGGGTTGTTAGCGGCTGAAGCATTGATATTCCATGAACATTTTCTCGGTGTAAGCAATAAAAATCAGTCTGAATTCTGCAATCTCCTGATTTTAGTTGCTCGCAATATGGAAACGATGGCAATTGGGATCTTGGGAGATTGGCGTGATGGTGATTCGGCCTATGCAAAATTCCTCAAAGAGCCAAATGAAAAAAATCCATTTTATGAAAATCATTCGGCGGCAACGCTAAGCTTCTTCCAGAGCCTGTATAATAGTCTGCAGTTTGCATATGACATCAATTTGAAACCAGTGATTGGAGAGAGTATTGATAAAGCTCGTCCAGCATTGGCTGAATCCCGTTTAAGTGCACGATCGACACGCAATTTAGTAATTACTCTAAATGCACTCCAAGATCTTTATGGATTGGATGAAAATTCTGGGTTAAGCAAGCTGGCCAAACAAGCCGATCCACACCTTGATGCGCTGATGCAAAAAGCTCTTCGTGTAACATTAGCAAATGCACAATCATTGAATGTTCCGATTGAATTTGCAGCGATTGATGATAAACAGCGCCCTAAAATAGAAAAGCTCAAAAAACAGGTGCTAGCAATGAAACAGATTGTAAGAACTCGGCTAGCCAAAACTATCGGAATGACGATCGGTTTCAATGCGCTAGATGGTGATTGAACGTCGAAAATTTCTGGTACTGGTTGCAAGTATTGTAAAGGGTAGTTTTCTATACACGCTTGCTCAATCAAAAGTTGCTCATGGTCAAGTGCTGCTATATGCGAGTGCTTGTGAGAATCAACAAGGCGGCTTTGAAGTTGTCTGTTTCCCTCCCGATGGTACAAGTACATCGAAAATTATGCTGCCCGATCGAGGGCACTCAATCACAATGCGTCCAAACGAAACCGAGGCCATATTGTTCGCCAGACGCCCGGGTACATTTGCTATTGCTTTTCATCCGGGAACTGGTCGATTGATACAAAGCCTTGGATCACATCAAGGACGATGCTTCTGCGGGCACGGTGTATTCGAACCGGAGGGACGCTTAGTCTATGCTACCGAAAATGATTTTGAAAATGGTCGTGGAGTAATTGGTGTTTACGATGCCAACGAAAATTATCGACGGATAAAAGAAATTCCATCACATGGGATCGGCCCCCACGAAATAAAATTATATCCGGACGGTCAGACTCTGGTAGTTGCCAACGGCGGAATTCTGACACATCCAGAACTTCCAAGAGTCAAAATGAACTTACCAACAATGGAATCATCGTTGTGCTATATCAACCGAGAAAACGGGAAACTCCTTGCTAAATTTTCTCTAACAGAGCAATTCCGTCAATTGAGTATTCGACATATTGATATCAATTCAGCAGGAATAGTTGGAATAGCAATGCAGTATAAAGGACCGTCTGGAAACCTTGTTCCTTTGATTGGGATGCATGATGGAAGCAGACAAATCATGCTGATAGATGAACCGCACTCGGTAATTCGTTCGATGAAAAACTATTGCGGGAGCATAGCGTTTGATTCGAGTGGAGAAGTGCTGGCAGTTTCTTCACCACTCGGAGGTTGTGTGACATTCTGGGATACAACTGCGCCTGATTTTCTTTCTTCAGTCAATATCAAAGATGTTTGTGGAATATCGCCCAGCACGAATAATGGTGAATTTCTCGTTAGTGGGAGAGGAACACTGGCTTTTGTTCAAGCCAGAAGCGGTCAGAAGGAATTATTGGCCCTAGCTGCGTATGATGACATTCAATGGGATAATCATTTATCTGTGGGAGTTGGAACTACTCAGCCTCAGATTTAAGTGATGCAATTTTGACAGATGTTCCAATCTGAGTTGAAGTAAGGAGCGGTCCTGACTGAACAATTACATTTCCGATCCAATTTACCGATGATTCAAAGCATGTCCTAGAAGATCAGTTCAAACGCCAGAACTACTCAACACGAACATCCAGCCAGTCTCGCTCTTTTCGATCAAACAGCATACCGGTCAAATGAATAGGATCCTTGCGATTTCGATCTTTCTTTAGGGAGTTATGTAGTAATTTATTTATCAAGTATTGATAAATACAGATCAAAATCCAATGAGTTCCGTTAGCATGAGGATATACGAAAAGGTGGAAATACGGTATTAACCAAGAGATATAGACAAACAACCTCTATTACTTGGTAGCAAAGTCTGATAGGAGAAAACTGACTAAATCCAGTTCAAATTCGGTAGATTGATGATCGCCGGACTGTACCTAATTATCCGATTTTTCACGAATGCAGGAATCCCAATAATCATATGCGGCCATCGGCAATACAAAAGCAATAATAATCGCAAACGGAAGGCCGCCCAGAACTCCCGCAAATCCATGGGAGATACTCCAGGATAGACCAATAATAAACGTATACAGGAAAATCAATCCTGCTAGGCCTGTGATGATTGTAATTAGTTTTGGAAGCATAGTGATGTAATTCTATCAGATTAAATATTGAGTTTCACTCGTTTATCGAGATAAATAATCCAATAGCCAGCGCGCTGTTCGAAACAATCGGTGGTCTTGTTCTCTTGCACCAATCAATTGTATCCCGATTGGCATGTCATCTCTTCCGATAAGCATGGGTATACTGAGAGTAGGTAGTCCAGCTAATGTCCAGATTGTCGAACAACAAGGATCGCCTGTTGTTGCCTTATTAAAACTTGGCGCGATATCTGGTGCAGAGGGTGTCAGTATCGCATCATAATCGTAGAAAAATCGGGTAAACCACTCTTCAGAAGCATGCATTGCTTCGAGAGCATTTTCGTATTGATCTGTCGTGATGGTACTAATTGTCTTTACTGATTCTGTTAGGGTCTGACTTGATAATTTGGATTCCAGAATTTTGAAATCAACCAAAGTTCGATACAGTTCATATCCATAGATTATTCGATGACTTTCAATTAAACCAGTGAACGAACGCGGTGCTTCAGCTCGCTCAATATATCCATCGAGATCGGCAATGAGTTCCTCACAACCCTCTACTAATTCATCAGAGTAGCGTGAAGCATAAGGTAGATCAAACCATAATAGGGTGGGTTCGATGGGAACTTCAGACCTATATCCCTGTAAACAAGCTGGTTGAGGTCGAAGTGGGCACATTGAATCAGAAGCGTCATAACCACTTAATGTGTCAATAAGCAAAGCGAGATCATGAAGATTGGTTGCAAATCCACCAATTTGGTCCAGATGGTATGAGGTTTGAAGTACTCCCCTTCTGGAAATCATTCCTCGGGAGGGTTTGAATCCATATACTCCACAATGAGACGCTGGTCGAATAACTGAACCATGGGTTTGACTCCCAATAGCTAGAGGGACATAACCCATCGCAACAGCCGCAGCTGACCCGCTTGAGGAGCCACCGGGACTGTAATCGATATTCCATGGATTTCGAGTGATCGAAGGGTGCTTGTATGCCAATTCAGTAGTAACGGTCTTACCCATAATAACCGCGCCGGCTTCTTTAAGCCGTTCAATAACAGCAGCATCATGTTGGGGTTTCCGACCTCGAAAGAATTCACTTCCGAACTCTGTTGGCAACTCTGAGGTATCAATAATATCTTTTATGCCAACTGGAATTCCATGGAGAGCTCCAGTCGGCATCCCTCGTTTTCGAAGGTCATCTCGATTACGGGCCTGATTGAGAGCAAATTCATGATCCAATGTAGCCCATGCCTTAATTTCATCGTCAGTTCGATCAATGATATTAAGACTGGCTTGGATCAGAGTCTCAGAGTCGCTGGAACCTTGTTCAAATAGTTCAAGATATTCAGATACGGACTGAGTAGTTTGGTTCGAGTCCTCGTCCGGTTGGTTTGTTGTCATCTAGGATCAAGGAATATAAGGACCAAACAGATAGTCTGGGAACCACAGTGCAATTTCTGGGAACATGTACATCATGAACATACTAAAAATTACAATTCCGAGATACGGCAAGATGCCTTTAAAGATTTCGACAAGTTCGATTTGCTTTTTCAGCACACCCTTCAAATAAAATGCCGACATCGCCATGGGCGGTGTGAGAAAGGATGTTTGTAGATTCAGTGCAACCAGCATTGCGAAAAAATATGGGTTGACACCAAATGTATCGAGCATGGGTAGAAATATCGGTACGAAAATAATCAAGATTTCCGACCATTCAAGTGGCCAACCTAGGAGGAAAATGATTAGTTGAGCAAGAATCAAAAACTGCCATGGTTCAAGATTCATCGCTAAAATCCAGTGTTCAATTACATCATGACCGCCAAGATACGAGAATACCGATGCAAATGTCCAAGAACCGACAAAAAGCCAACAGACCATTGCAGTTGCTTTTGCTGTCAAAAAGACAGATTCTTTCACTTTTTGCCATGTCAAAGACCGATAACAAATAGCCAGTACTAATCCACCTAGAGCACCCATACCGGCAGCTTCAGCCGGAGTAGCTAACCCCCCTAGAATCGATCCGAGAACCAGCATGATTAACACGGTTAACGGAACAAACGAAGTCAATAGGCTCAAATAAATTTGTCCTCGTGAGATATTTTCATCATATACGGGTTTCGGTGCAATCTGCGGGTTGATAAAAACACGAATGATTACGTATACGATGTACAAACCGGCCAATAATAAGCCCGGGAATACCGCAGCGGCGTATAGTCTGAGCGGTGAGAGTTCAGCAATTGCCGAATAGACAATCAGCATGATTGATGGTGGGATCAGAATACCCAATGTACCACCAGCACAGATCACCCCAGCACTGAAATCTTTACGATAACTAGCGTTAGCCATCGCTGGAAATGCCAATAGGCCCATTAGAGTTACTACTGCTCCAACAATTCCACTGGCGGTTGAAAAAACGGCACAGGTAATGAGTGCTGCAATAGCCATGGAGCCCGGTAAGTTGCGCGCGGCTAGTTGGAGTGATTTGAATAATCGGTTAACGATATTTGCACGTTCCACCACGTAGCCCATAAACAGAAACAAAGGGATTGCAACCAGTACATCATTCTCCATCACCGAGTAAGTGTTCTGGTTGAGGAGATAAAAAATTTGGTTGTTGAACGCGTCAGCAATTACCTGAATGGATCCGGCTTGGTGATAGGCGTAGTATCCAAAGCCGACTCCCATTGCGACAAGTGTGAATGCGATAGGGAAACCGAGAAGCACTAGGAAGATAAATAGTCCTAGCATTAATATCGCAACTTCAGGATTTGTCATATTCTTTATTTCCTATACATCACAATTTACGTATATACGAATGGTTTGAAATCGTGGAAAGTCATCATTCAGACATTCAGTTTCAGTTAGAAGCAGAATCCAGGTCGAATGTATCAGCCATATCTTCAGTTTCCCGAACATCATCAATTCGCTCGAGCCAATATCCCCGACGCATCGCAATCCAGCAACGCAACAACTCAGCAACACCTTGGATAATTAAAAGGCCGCCAGCAACAGGGATCAAAGTCTTGAAGTAGTAAATCTGGATTCTAGCAGGGCTGTTCCAGCTGACTTCCTTATAACGCCAGGAATCAGAGGCAATTTCTGCTCCAAACCAGAATAAGGCCAGCATTCCGGGGAAAAAGAAGAGGATATACAGAACGAAATCGATCGTTGCTTGTACCCGAACCGGGAATAACCGATAAAGAACATCGCCCCTTACATGCCCATCTTGAGCAAGTGTGTATGCACCTGCCATCATGAACAAAGCGCCATACATCTGGACCATCATGTCAAATGCCCAGACTGTTGGTGCGTTTAGCACATAACGAACAAAGACTTCATAAGATACAGAGAGAGTAAGAATCAGTATACACCACCCAAAAGCTCGACCAAACCAAGTGCTTAAACTTTCGATAGAGTGTATAAAACTAACCAAACCGTCCTCCCTGTGAATCGAAAGGTGACCTTGAGGGGGAACATCCCCCTCAAGAATTGAAAATTACTATTTTTATCTTACCCGAAGTAATGATCATATGCTAGTCTGTAATCTGGCTGATTGAGATGGAGATAGTTCATCACTCTCTCGGCATAGGCTTTTTGAGAAGCGATAACTCGTGCAAAAAACTCATCTTCACCAGAAATTCGATTAATAACGACATCCCAAGCATTCAACTGGTCTTTCATTACTGAGTCAGGAGTACGGTAGACGTTGACACCATGTTCATCACGAAGTTTTACCAAGTCGTCAGCATAACGATTGGTATTATGCCAATAAAAATTGGAGCTTTCTGATTCAGATGCATACTTCAGGATTGCTCGTTGCTCTGCAGAAAGGCTATCGAATTTGCCTTTATTAAATGAACACTCAAAGAATTCCTGAGACTGATGAAAACTTGCAAGGTGATAATGGGTAGACACATCCTGCATACCGAAGTCTCGGTCAGAGGTTGGGTTGTTGAATTCTGCCGCATCGATAAGGCCAGATTTCATAGCTGGCTGAATTTCACCACCAGGCAACTGAACTACGCGCATACCCATTTCGAGAAGAACGTCAGCCGCGAGTCCAACTGTACGATATTTCAGTCCATTCATCTGAGCTGAATCTGTTATCTGTTCTTTAAACCAACCCATGGGCTGTGCAGGCATCGGGCTATTGAAGAAACTCACAATGTTTAGACCGAGTTTGGACATTAGCTCATCAAACAGTTCTTGTCCTCCCCCATAGTAAACCCATCCTAGTACTTCCTGACTCGACCATCCAAAACAAGGGCCTGTTCCAAAAAGTGATGCAACAGGAGATTTCGAATACCAGTAAGCCGGTACATAGTGACATGCATCGAGTACACCTCGGTGCACTGCATCTTGCATCTGGCTAGTTTTTACTACGGCATTAACAGGCAACAACTCAAGTTTTAGAGCACCGCCTGCCATTTCATTAACACGGTCTACATAAGCTTGAGCATTTTCTAGGAAAATACCACCGCCCCAAGCGGCTTGCATCTTTAGTGTGGTTTGGGCACGCACGATTGCAGGTGCAGCCAGTGTTCCAGCAGTTGCAGTCGCTGCCAGTGCAGTCCCCTTCAAAAATTTTCGTCGATTTATCGATTCTTTCATTTTTTTCTCCGAAATTTAAATCAATGAATGATTTTTATGATTAAACAATGTCACAAAACATGAGTTTTACTGAGACACTTAATTGATTTGTCCCCATAATCATTTATGAAGACAGAGATCATTATATATAAAATTTTATGATTGTGTAAAAATTTGAATTATCTGTGAACGGTGACTGAACAAACCAGATTAAGGGATAGCTAGGCTTGATAATGAAATATTCATTAGTAAAGAAATAGAGTATGGTTCAATACGTTATTGCTCAACAAAAGCTCGTTCAACCACATATTCCCGAAAATTCGATTTTCGAGTTTCGGTAAACCCCATTTCATCTAGAATTGCTGTCATGCTCTTCAACATTGACGGACCGCCACAAATCATGAACCGATCATCCTCCAAATTCAGAGGGGGCATGTTGAGGTCCTTGCAAATTTGTCCAGACTTGAGAAGCTCTGTTATTCGTCCATAGTTTTTGAATTCTTCCCGTGTTACTGCTGGGTAGTAGAGTAATTTCGCCTTTACATCATCGCCAAAATAGGGGTTGTTTTGTAATTCATAGGTAATCAATTTCTTATAAGACAATTCATTGATGAAGCGACAACCATGGATCAAGATGACCTTCTCGTAATTCTCGTAGACATCTGGATCCTTAATTATCGAAAGAAAAGGAGCAAGTCCAGTTCCAGTGCTTAGAAGATAGAGATGCTTTCCGGGACGAAGATGATCCCACAACAGCGTACCAGTTGGTTTCTTGCTAACAAAGATTTCATCGCCAACTTGAATATGTTGAAGACGAGATGTCAGAGGTCCATCCTGTACCTTGATGCTATAGAACTCAAGATAATCTTCGTAGTTTGCGCTGACCATGCTATATGCTCTCATCAATGGTTTTCCATCTACTTCGATTCCTAACATGATGAACTCCCCATTGCGAAAACGCAAAGAGGAATCTCTGGTGGTTTTAATCGTAAATAGTTTGTCTGACCAGTGGTGTATTCCGGTCACGCGCTCTTTATGTAATTCAGGCATGGTTTTTGAAATCCTTCACCAAGCAATGTAGAACCAAGAAGATACTGCCATTAGTATAACCTCAATCGCTTTACCCTATTCGGAATTGATTATTGACCTATTGATGGATTAATGTGCCAATACCTGAATCAGTAAACAATTCCAATAACAGTGCATGTTCTGTTCTACCATCTAATATCAGTGAGGATTCAACGCCACCGTTGATCGCTTCAACAGCGCACTGAACTTTTGGAATCATTCCCGATTGAATTATCTCCCGATCGATTAACTCCTGAATTTCGGAGACTGCCAATTCAGGAATTAGTGTACTGTTCTGATCAAGCACTCCCGGTATATCGGTTAGCAACATTAATTTGTCGGCGTTCATGGTTGCTGCAAGGTGTCCGGCTACAAGATCTGAATTGATATTGTAGGTCATTCCATCAGAGCCTACTCCAATCGGAGCGATTACTGGTATAAAACGATGAGATATTAGAACATGAAGAATTGAAGGATCGATCGATTCAACTTCTCCTACCTGACCAAAATCAATTGTGGGTCCGCCCTGCATTGTATTTGGGCCTTGATTCCTTTTTTTCAGTTTGCGGGCTTTGATTAGGCTACCATCTTTACCTGTCAGTCCGACCGCTTGCCCACCAAGAGAATTGATCAGATTCACAATTTCCTTATTCACCAGACCGCCCAAAACCATTTCTACGACATTCATGGTTTCATTGTCGGTGACTCTCATCCCATCTATAAATATTGACTCCTTACCAAAACTCTTCAATACTTGATTTATTTGAGGTCCTCCACCATGCACCACTAGAGGATTTATTCCGACAAGTTTCATGAGAATCAAGTCCTGAGCAAAACTCTGTTTGAGAGGTTCATCAACCATCGCATTACCACCATACTTTATCACCAGAGTAGCTCCCTGATATTGGCGGATGTAAGGTAGCGCCTCAAGCAGAATGTGAGCGACCTGAATGGATTCATGATTAGTCTTGGTCATGAAAAATCAAAAGCTTCGATTGAATAGTTCGAGAGTTTGCCCATAGCATGAACTGTTCGTATTTTGTGGAAATAGGAATCAAATTGCGCTTATTGCAAAGGGCTCTGTATGGTACTATAAACTTCGGTGAATATGTTGGCCTAGAAAGGGTGATCAGCACCTTGTGTTATTAGGATTCGATCACAAATTTTTAATGGTATTTCAGTTATTCAATTGATCTGAGTTTTTACTTATTCCGGTTTGTGCCATCTGCTCACTATAATCATTACATGGTTTTGCAACTTGAATGAACAAAACTGCTACACAATTGTGAGTCGAATATTCAAACATGTCTAATTCTTATCTATTTACTTCTGAATCAGTGTCTGAAGGTCATCCCGATAAAGTGGCTGACCAAATTTCAGATGCGGTTTTGGATTCTTTAATTGCACAAGATTCTGTATCGAGAGTTGCCTGTGAGACCTTAGTCACTACGGGACTGGTCATGATTGCTGGAGAGATCACTTCGACCGCTATTGTGGACTATGAACAGATAGCAAGACAAAAAATCCAAGAGATTGGCTATGACTCTCCAGAATTATATTTTGACCATTTGAGTTGTGATGTTCAAGTAAAACTTGATCAGCAGTCACCAGATATTGCTCAAGGGGTAAATGAGGGAGAAGGAGTTGACCTTGACCAAGGAGCAGGTGATCAGGGATTGATGTTTGGTTATGCGTGTAAGGAAACGGATGTATTGATGCCATTTCCGATAACCTGCGCACATCGTTTGGTCAAGAAACAAGCCGAAGTACGTAAGTCGGGGGTTCTTGAATGGTTGCGACCGGATGCCAAGTCTCAAGTTACAGTGAAATATGAAAATGATCAACCGGTTTCGGTCGATACAGTAGTCATATCAACACAGCACCATGAAGATGTGGAAGCGAAAATCATTACCGAAGCAGTTATTGAGGAAATCATCAAACCAGTTATTCCAGTCGATATGCTGACCTCAGCAACTCGATATTTGGTTAATCCAACTGGGCGGTTCGTAATAGGTGGCCCACATGGTGACTGTGGGTTGACTGGGCGCAAGATTATTGTTGATACTTATGGAGGTTCAGCACATCATGGTGGCGGTGCGTTTTCAGGAAAGGATCCATCAAAAGTAGATCGTTCAGCTGCTTATGCGCTACGTTATGTTGCGAAAAATATCGTTGCAGCTGGACTGGCTGAGAAATGCGAAATCCAGGCCGCCTATGCAATTGGTGTAGCTGAGCCGGTCTCGATTATGGTGAAGACATTCGGGACTGGTACGATTTCTAATGAACGTATTCAAGAGTTAGTTAAGATACATTTTGATTTGCGTCCCAAAGCAATTTTGAAGAATCTGGATCTATTGAAACCAATTTTTGGTCGATCGGCTGCATACGGACATTTTGGACGAACTGAAGATGAGTTTTCTTGGGAGAAAACTGATAAAGCCGATATTCTCCAATCCGATGCTGGTATTAACTGAATCATCTTTTCCAATTACGATAACTAATGTCTACCCAACCCCTCAAAGAAGTATCCTTGGACTACCATGTAGCAGATTTGTCTCTTGCAGAATGGGGTCGCAAAGAAATTCACATGGCACGCGCAGAAATGCCCGGGCTAGTCTCGATTTGTGAAAAATATATTGAATCGCAGCCGCTGAAAGGAGCACGTATTGCTGGATCGTTGCATATGACCATTCAGACAGCAGTGTTAATCGAAACCCTGACCTCATTAGGTGCGGAAGTACGCTGGGCATCCTGTAATATTTTTTCAACGCAGGACCATGCAGCAGCAGCGATTGCAGACCGAGATATACCAGTATTTGCATTCAAAGGTGAAACATTGGACGAGTACTGGCAATTCAGTAATCGAATTATGGACTGGCCTGATGGTGGTGGTCCGAACATGATTCTAGACGATGGAGGTGATGCGACTCTGCTTCTAATTTTGGGGGCTCAGGCTGAAGATGACCGATCAATCCTTGATCATCCGTCAAATGAGGAGGAAATGGCTCTGTATTCCTCAATACGCAGACAATTGGATATCCATCCAAACTGGTACAGTAGCCGCCTAAAAGGAATCAAGGGTGTGACCGAAGAGACTACTACTGGAGTCAATCGACTATATAAGATGGCGGAGAATGGAGAGTTACCATTCCCAGCAATCAACGTGAATGACTCGGTTACAAAATCCAAGTTTGATAATTTATATGGCTGTCGTGAATCCCTGGTTGATGGAATTAAACGAGCGACCGATGTCATGATTGCCGGAAAAATTGCAGTTGTGCTTGGCTACGGTGATGTTGGTAAAGGTTGTGCACAATCATTGCGAGGTCTAGGCGCAACTGTATGGGTTACAGAAATCGATCCAATTTGTGCATTACAGGCTGCTATGGAAGGGTATCGTGTGGTGGATATGAATGAAGCGTGTTCGATTGCGGATATCTTTGTTACGGCTACCGGAAACTATCAGGTAATTACACATGAACATATTCTGCGAATGAAAAATGAAACGATCCTCTGCAATATCGGGCATTTCGATAATGAAATCGAAATCGCAGCATTGAAATCCTATGAATGGGTGAACATCAAGCCTCAGGTTGATCAAATTATCTTGCCCAATGGTAATCGGATAACCCTTCTTGCTCAAGGACGATTGGTAAATTTGGGTTGTGCTACTGGACACCCGAGTTTTGTGATGTCAAATAGTTTCACCAATCAGGTTCTAGCGCAAATCGAGTTATGGGGTAAGGGTGATGAATATACAATGGATGTGCATGTTTTACCGAAGCATTTGGATGAAGAAGTAGCCAGGCTGCATCTTGAAAAAATTGGCGCGAAATTAACAAAGCTCACGAAGCAGCAGGCAGACTATATTAATGTTGCCGTTCACGGACCCTACAAGCCTAAGCACTACCGATACTGAGCATTAATTCAACAAGACTGGATATATTGAGACTTGGCTTAATTTCGCAGGTTACGCAGGGAGCCGAGTTCGACAAAACCAAGAAATTCAAAAGCTGAAATTTCATTTGTGATCTTGGACTCAGTAACGCATAGCATGTACATATCCTTTTTCTGCATATCTGAGGATAGTTCGGTCTCGAGTAACAATTTGCAAGTTCAGAAAACGAGCGGTAGCAATAATGATTCGGTCAACTGGATCCAATTTTGGTAAATCCGGCAGATATGAGGTTCCAATCAAAATTCGGGGTGACATCTCGGCCAGTCGGTAATATTCCATACTTAACATATTCCTCAAACCACTTTGTTATAGGGCTTATCAACCCGGTCCTTCCACGAGTGGCAAGCATCCCCAGTTTTCAGGCGGTAATTGGTGAGATGTATGTGTGATAGCCCATCTGATAACTTTCATTTAACTTTTCTCGGGTCTCGGGATTCAATTTGCTATTGTTGACCATCCAAATTAATGCACAAGTGTCAAGCATCAAATCACTCATTGTAAATTTCCGGATTTTCGATCATGTCAGCCCATTCCGGACAAGCCGGTTTGGTAATAACATAATCGTCGACAATGGTTATTGACCCCTGCATATAACGGAAGCCGGGATGTATTTTTGAGCATTCATCCGAACCTAGTTCATTTAATAAATAAGGGTCACCTGGTTCCAATTTCGTGAAGATAAAACTCTCCATGAAGATCAACTTGGGTGGTTTTGTATCCTGCTGCGAGCCAAGCATGAGAAATTACGCTTGAAGGGTTGTTGCTCCACCAAGGGCGATGTTTTCGAGCCGATAATGGAAGCTTGCTTCCGATAATCCCTTCAATTTCGTGAAACGTCATCGGAATGTTAATACTACCATTCGATGAGAGGTGCAATTCTAATGGTTGGTATTTTGATTGCTTGATAATAGTTATGCATGAACTATTTTTCACTATTGTATGGCATAGCTATAATTATGGAAGGGCAACAGGAAGTTTTATCCAATGAGAAAGAATGCAATGGAAAACGATCAGGGATAGGGAATTTGCTAATTCTAGGTGTAACTACCCTCCCCAATAGCAGTCGGGTAGCGACTTAATAGATTGTTTTCTTTTCAGATAATCGCACAAGAAACTGGCAAAAATTTCTTGATAGATCCTGTTTGTTCAGAAACTCATCGAGATGTTTCGATGCCTAGATAAACAAACCGCTACATCCTTGGCCAGTTTCTTATCAAGACGACTTTGCAGACGAACACCAATTGTGTTTCGAATAGCATCATCATATGCTTGTAGGTCATCCCGCAAGATGTTAGCAGACTGCCTCCATGCCAACTCTTGATCAAGTTCTAGCAGAGCGGCGTGATAGTGTTCCATTGCAACTCTAACATCTGGATCCTGCTTAGCAATAGCGCGCCGTGTATCGCTCAGATAGTTGCGGATGGCATCAACCCCAGTCAATGCACTCAATTCAATTTCCGTTAACGTGAACTGTTCGATAACATTGTCGACGTTTTCAGGTGTGATGGTGGTCTCAAGCAGAGACCGTAAATTTTCGATATCTTTTCGCATGTTAGTCAGTGCCTGTTGCTCACTCAACACGGCAAGTATCTGCTTTAATGGCTCATAAGCGGCATCAACATTTCTTCTGTAGGCAACGTAATCAGATTTGTTGTCTTTCTCAAGTGCTTTGTATTCTGTTCGTCTTTCCTGCCAATCCGTAGGTAACTGATCCATCAATGTTCTGCGCTCGATCCCCAGATCGTAGAGTGTGTTTTTAAAGCGCTCAATTTCTCGCTCATTACTATTTCCTCTCTCGAGTCGCCGGATTCGATTTTCCAGAGATTTTATGCGTTGGTCAATATTGCGAATCCTGATTTGGATTTGCCGGGTTTTTGCATGAACTGGTTTATACTCTTCAACATAGTCTTCGAGGATGGCCTTTGAGGCCAAGGCTTGATTGACCAGACCGAAGGTTCCTCCTGCTAGTTCAAAGCTATTTTCAAGAGGAATTTGATAACGCCCGGGGAGCGGAGAAGTATCAATTTTTCGGGCATTTTCTATAGCCATCACAATCCGATCTTCATCTTCCAGATAGATTGGTAAGATTTGCTCTTCGATACAATATTGAAGTCTTGGATTGACCGGAGGAGGAGCAGTATCCGCGGTCAGGAATGTTCGGTTCGGCATGTAGTTCACGAGAGGCGGAAAATAGCCAGCTATGGCCAATCCCAACAGTTGTAGTGCAATGAATGCAACTGCTCCTTTGTAGATCTGCGTAGTTTTGACTTCTTTCGGTGCAACACCTCTGAGATAAAACAATGCAAATCCGAAAGGTGGTGTCAAAAATGAAGTTTGTATGTTTAAGCCTACCATGACACCTAGCCAAACAGCGGTAACATTAGCTGAAGGGTCAGCGAGGAGGATTGGGGCAACAATCGGTACGACAACGACAGCGATCTCAATAAAATCCAGAAAAAAACCGAGTAGAAAGATAACAACCATTACCACAATGAATTGAGTCCAGAAACCACCAGGTAGTCCCGTTAAGAAATCACGGACCAGATGCTCACCACCGAATCCACGAAATGCGGCAGTCAACATAGCTGCACCAAGCAGGATGATAAAGACCATTGTTGTGGTTTTGGCGGTATCAATCATGACTTCTCTAAGAGTGTTATTGATGATGAAGGTGCGCCAGGTACTGAACAGTATCGAACCAACAAGACAGACAACGGCAATGAAGGCAAAAGCTAACCCGAAAGAGTTTCCATGAGCACCAACATTTTTAATGTTCAGATCAAAATTTTGGTGTAGAACGAATATAGCCACCAAAGATAAAAGTGAAACGATCAGTGGAATAAACCGCCTTGGACCGGGTGGAGATAGTCGATATCCGCCCATAATGATGGCCCCAACAGCGCCGATTGCTCCTGCTTGATTGACTGTGGCCACGCCGGTTACGATTGAGCCCAAGACTGCAAATATCAGGACTAAAGGTGGAATCAGAGATAAACCGATTGAGAGGAAAAAATCGCGATCGTAGCGACCTTCGTGTGGAACCGGTGGAGCGATTTCTGGTTTTAACAGGGCGCGTATCAGAATATACAGCATGTAAATTCCAACCAGTAAGAGTCCAGGAATTAATGCTCCCATGAACATGTCACCAGCGCTTGCTGATGTGATATCCATTTCGGCTGGCATTGAGAATTCACCTGTTGATTCCCGGTAATCAGCTTGTCTCATTGTTCTGGCCTGATCGGTAGCATTAGCCAACTGATCAGCCAGTATGATCAAAACGATGGAAGGTGGGATGATTTGACCAAGAGTTCCAGAAGCACATATTGTTCCAGTCGCGATCGGTTTAGAGTAGTTGTGTCGGAGCATTGCGGGCAAGGCGATTAACCCCATGGCAATGACAGTGGCACCTAATATTCCAGTAGTGGCAGCCAATAAGGCACCTACGAAAACCACCGAGATACCTAGCCCACCTGGAATTGGTCCAAATAACTGGGCCATTGCGACCAAAAGATCTTCAGCGATTTTCGAGCGCTGAAGCATAATTCCCATAAATACGAATAACGGAATTGCGATCAAAGTGTCTCGTTCAACTTCCCAGTATAGACTCCTGAAATTTGTAACCCCTGCAGTTAACCATTCGATTGGACCATCTTGGGCGAAATACGAACTTGGATCACCCGTAAAAACATATCCAAAAAAAGCAGCCAAGGCAATTGAGCCAATCGCGGAACCAGGAAGAGCAAACGCTACGGGAAAACCTGAACTCAGGGCTAGGATCATCAACAAGATCAGGACCCCTAAAAAAACCAATTCCATTAATCAGGACTCTCTCATAGTGGTTTCGGTGGATGGTGATCTGTAAGTCGAGATATTTTGAATGAGTAGTGCGATAAACTGAATGGACATACTTGCTGCAAAGACAATCAAATAACCGGCCATCAGATATTTTGTGTACATCCCGAATCCACTTTGTGATATTTCAAAGCTAAGAAGAGGACTATTGATTGCACTTCCTTTTCCATGCATACCTTGAAAGAGAATATTCCAACAAAGGGGTAAGCCAAGGAGAAGACAGCCAATGATATTTGCAAGAGCTTTTCCTCGAGCGGTGAAGTTGGCATAAAAAACATCGACTCGTACATGTCCATCATGCAATAGTGTGTATGCACTCGCAAATAGGAACAAGCCGGCATACCAAAAGCGCACAAGATCACCCATGAATGCCTGTTCATAGGAAAAGATGAATCGAGTGATAACAATCGAGAATTCTGCAGCGACAATTAGCAGAGCTAGCCATGTGAATCCCAATCCACGATGGTAGAGGGCAATCAACGCTCCGATAACCAGCAATGGATAATGAACGAAAGTACCCCGAAAGACCGAACGTCCCAATTGAGTTGCTAAATGATCACCAATCACATAGGGCAGGAAGCCTTCAACCCGAAGAAAGGAGATTAGCATATCAACAATACCGATCAAGAATACTGCCCAAAAGGCTGCTCGAACTATGTAGGCAGCAATACATGTATATAATTGAGCATCATCACGTAAAGATCTTCGTGGTGATAGAGCGCACAGCGCGCCAATGCCTGCAATGATCAGAAGAAATCCCGAAAACTGTAACCAGCCAGAAAGGATTTGATTGCTGGTTAGTATTGAAGAGGGCGGTCTAAACAATCCGAGATGGCCGAGAAAAACTCGAAGGCCCGGCTGCTCTAACCAGAAAATCAGGAAGTTATCTAAAAGAAATAAGAAAACCGCGATCACTCCAAGTGCCGCGGCATATCTTAGAAACAGATCAGAACGATAATTTTGTTTTGACACGAATGTCCATAAAATGAAACCCGACGAACGAAGTCAAATTAGACATCGTTGTCGGGTACCAACTGTAAACAATTTAGAACTATAGTCCTAATACTCGGTTGCGTTGACGCATGTATTCTTGGTCTGAAATCTTTGCCCAGCCCCCAACTTTATTACGGGCATTTTCGAAACTCTCGTGAATTCTTTTCGCTAAATCACTATGTGCAACAGTTTCGGCGAATACCTCAGAAGCAGCCTCACCGAATGAATCATAGATATCATCGCTAAATCGGCGGAGTTCAACCCCTTGATCATTGATCAGCCGTGCCAATGCATCACCATTTTTTGCGTTGTATTCTGACATCATGACATCATTCTCAGCACTGGCTGCTGACTCTATAATCGTTTTGTCTGTATTTGACAGCCCATCCCAGAAAGCTTTATTGATGCCAGCAGCTAACATGGCGCCAGGCTCATGCATACCAGGGAAGTAGTAATATTTGGCAGCTTCATAGAATTTCATAATTTCATCGTTCCACGGACCTACCCATTCTGTTGCATCGACTGCCCCGGAAATCAGATTCTCATAGATTTGGCTTCCTGGCAGTGAGACCGGTGAGGCACCAAGTTTTGCTAGAACATCGCCGCCGAGTCCAGGGATACGCATTTTCAGTCCTCGGAAGTCAGCAGCAGAATTCATTTCCTTGCGGAACCAACCGCCCATTTGAACACCTGTGTTTCCACACATCATGTTCTTTAGCCCGTATTCAGCGGCCAATTCATCCCACAATTCCTGACCTCCGCCAAAACGTATCCATGCATTTATTTCGGTGTAAGTTAGTCCAAAAGGTACTGCTGTGAAATATGCCCATCCTGGATGTTTACCTTTCCAGTAATAATCTGCACCATGGTAGATCTGGGCATTGCCAGATGCAACTTCATCAAAGGAATCAAAAGCACCTACTCTCTCTCCTGCTGAGAAGTATTCAACTACAAATCGTCCTTCGCTCATTGTGGTCAGACGATCAGCAAATCGTTGAGCACCTGTGCCGAGACCAGGGAAGTCTCTTGGCCAAGTCGAGACGATGGCAATCTCTACACGATCTGGAACCACAGCAGGGGCTTCGACAGCAGCCTGCTTCAGTTGTTCTATTTCCGCTTGGGCAAGCTCGAGTTCGGTTTTGAGTCTGGAAGCCTCTTCTTGTGCTTGCTTTGCAGCTTTATCGTCGGTACAACCGGATAGAGTAACAGCGGCGGCGGTTACAGTACCTCCGGCAGCTCCGATTAAAAGATCTCGACGTTTCATTATGGAACTCCGTATAAATAAAAGATAATTGTTGAATAAATTGTCCAAAAAATCTAGTAGATATCACCAAAGGAAAAGACCTACTGTTTTTCATATGTTTAGTATCTCTTATTTTTCGATTGCAGTCAAAGAAATATTCAATTTAGGATTTCAGAGCGAAGGGCTAGAATTTTTCTCCAACACAATAATCTCTTTGTGCTGCATAATTCGTGATTAATCATCTGTTGTAGAAATTATTAACTGTTTTAAATTTGGCCAAAGAACTTTTGTTCGATTGAACGAATAGGCTGTTTCCATTCTGGTGCATCTTTTTTTCTGTTGCTCTGAATTCTACAATAAGTTACTCATTAGTTTGGGTATTTCAGCGCCGATTCCACATAGAAGGTAGGAATGATTCAAAATCATTCTAAATGAGAAGGGAACAATATCGAGAGTAATTTTGCATTTATTAGTGTTGAGTTCAATAATCTAATTTACAGTGTGAGTATCAAAAATAAAATGAATAGGATAACGCCACTGATGGGTATCAGAATTCCCATCCAATCCTTGGGGGCATCCTTACTGGCTTCGATCATGTTTCGTGTTCCGGGTAGAAACCACAACACTACCAACAGCATCAAAATGCCAACAATAATTTTTTCCCACAGTTCCATTCTGATTTATTTTGATATTTGATTGTCTAGAATGACATCAGTACACAACAAACTAGTATCGTTTTTTACTAATTTTTACTAAAGTTCGATTATCGAATGTACATCTCTTAAACACAGTTTTTTTGGTTTTATTATTTCGAATTTGAAATGAAAAAAGTGTCTAATTTGAGTTGTATGCCCAGTTTTGATTGTAACTAACAAAACAAAATATCCAGAAAGTTAATGGGGCACTATGGGGGGAATTAAATCCGAATTTGATTAAGAACTACTGAAACTGTAATATAAACTTTCAATTGAACTATACAAGATATCCACAACCGTACGAAAATCGTACGGTTGTGGATAAAAAGAAAATCTTTCAGTGGTGTAAATTCTTCGGATTCACTATTATCTATATGTATTTTATATGATTTATAACCAAATAGAGAGAAAACTGGAAAGTATTCAGAGAAGCTGAGCACGAAATAGTAACGTTTTCTAGGGCGGTTTTGTGTCAAAAAAGGTAAAAAAATTATCAGATTATTAAATGCATAATCTATTTTAGAAAATTTTTAGTCTTATTTTGGCAGTCGAAATCTTCAAGTAATCAAGTAGACTCGATAACGATTCAACCTGAACCGGATAGATAACTCAGTTCCAATAGAACATGGAATATTCCCGTTCAGAATTTGTGACGCAACTTACCGCTTATAATCGCTTTAGTCTCGCTCGCTTATACATTTGAAGCATATCCAAAAGTATACATTCAGAAACGAAAATCAAAAGGTAACCACTGATGGATGACTATCCAGAATTCGAAGATCCAATAACTAGACCGCGTTATACCGGATTACCAAGTTTTATGCGTGCTCCATATACCGAGCAATTCTCGAATGTCGATATCGGATTGATCGGTGTGCCGTTTGATGGTGGAGTAACGAATCGAACGGGTGCCCGACATGGGCCTAGAGAAATACGTAATCAGTCCTCATTGATTCGAAAAATGAATCAGGCTACTGGGATATTTCCACACGAGTTATGCATTGTTCGGGATATTGGTGATGCCTGGGTCCAAAAACCATTTACTCTTGAGGGTAGTCACAAGGAAATCGAAGATTTTTACCACAAAGTTCATGAAGCTGGAATTGTGCCTTTGTCTGCAGGTGGTGATCATTCCATCACTTTACCAATTTTCAGAGCAATTGCCCGTGAGTGTCCGGTGGGCTTGGTTCATTTCGATGCTCATTGCGATACTGGAGATGACTATCTGGGATCGCGATTTCATCATGGTGCACCATTTAAAATTGCAGTTGATGAAGGATTGCTAGATCCTTCGCGAACAATCCAGATCGGAATTCGTGGTTCTTTGAATGATCCAGATGTTTGGAAATTTAGCCATGACTCAGGAATGCGAGTTATCTATATTGAAGAGTATTTTGAGATTGGCTGGAAAAAAGTTGTTGAAGAGGCTAGGCAAATTGTTGGTGGCGGTCCAACCTACATTAGTTTTGATGTCGATGCCTTGGATCCAGTCTATGCACCTGGGACTGGTACTCCCGAGGTTGGAGGGTATAGTACTCTTGAAGCACAAATGATGCTGAGGGGGTTGCGAGGATTAAATCTTGTGGGAGGTGATGTGGTTGAAGTATCTCCACCATTTGATCCGAGTGGAAATACCGCTTTAGTTGGGGCGACAATGATGTTTGAAATTTTGTGTCTACTTTCCGAAAGTATTGCTCTTCGGAAGGGAGCACAATGATCGCCACTATGAAACACTTGAAAATTCGATGTGCTGCTGGGCAAATGTTTATAAATAAGGTCAAACACAGTATCCAATTTGCACGAAAAGAAAACATTTTTCTTATATTAACCCGTCTTTCGCAAGTGGGCCATTATTGAAAAATCAAGTTATTGATTTTATTCAA
>JAPOUQ010000002.1 GCA_026708585.1 Gammaproteobacteria bacterium | reverse complement strand
TTTATCCCGAATTTTCTTAAGTGAATGCACCTTCGTCCTTAAGTGAATGCCATTGCATCCCTCACAGGCCCAAGCATGCACGATCGATAAACTCGTTATTCGAATATGTCAACGGAACGGCACACACCAATGGCATTGAAAGTTTTTGGGCAATGCTCAAAAGGGGTTATCACGGCACTTACAATTAGAAAATTGCAATCGAATCTATTCTTTAAGTGCAATTATTCAGCTTCTGTAGTGCTAGAGAGCATATCCATACGTAATACTCGGTCTCTTGCATCGCCAACCCAATCTAGTCCCGATTCACTGTCAAATGAATTGCCGTTTTTATCCACACATCTTTCTCCAAAAACGACTGCATCATTCACTACTGCATGGCCTCGCATGAGTGTGTGCTTGAATAGCAAACTACGACTGATTTTAGCACCCGACTGCAGGTGGCATCCATGCGATATCCAAGTTGCGCCTTGGATCACACAACCCGATTCTACTCGGGTGTTTGAACCGATATAGACAGGTCCTTCAAGCAATACCTCATTCCAGTCAATATCAACATTCAAACCTACCCAAATTTTCGGTAGGACTTCAGTTCCCGGCATGTTCACACCACGAATCGAACCATGCATAAGTTGCTGGTTTATCATCCAGTAATCGCTAAGCCTCCCAATATCTAACCACCGAAATGGCATATTGATCGCTCCGAATGGTACCTTTCTCTTCAACAAATCAGGCAATAGATCGCTACCAATGTCGTACACTTCCCCGGATGGAATATAGTCAATGATCTCCGGTTCAAAAATATAAATTCCTGTGCTCACCAAATCGGAACGTGCTTCTTCAAGCGATGGTTTCTCCTGAAACGAAAGTACTTGACCAGATTTGTCCACATCAACAACCCCATAATTGGGGATTCGACGCTGTTCAACCTGCTTGACAATAATGCTGGCTTTGTTTCCCGACTGCCAGTGAATGCGGAGCATTTGTGTCAGGTCTAGATCAATAATGGCATCTCCGCAGACCACAAGGAAAGTATCATCAAACACCCCACCGAATTCCTGAATGTGCTTGATTCCACCTGCAGAACCGAGTGGTTCAGCACGCAATTCACCATTTTGAATATGCCCTTCATAGGAATATCCGATATTGACACCCCAACGCCGACCGTCAGAAAAATAGGATTCGATCGCTTCTGGAAAATGGCTGACATTGACCATGATATCCTTGATACGATGCTGAAACAGTAATTCGATTAGGTATTCCATGACCGGCTTCCCAACAACCGGAATCATCGGTTTGGGAAGATCATAAGTAAGCGGACGAACTCGAGTTCCCTCGCCAGCTGCGAGAATCATTGCTTTCATTGAAAGGCAATTGGATAATGCAAGAACACCCTCATGAATTTTTTATCCATGATCATGCTGTTATTTTTCAGATAATCTAGACCAGAAAAACCCCAGCGAACCATAGATTCGCCGGGGTTTCTCCAACGTTATGTTTTTGCCGACTACTCGTCGCCGCCAAAAATTCCAAATATATGCAATAAACTCAAAAACAGATTGTATATCGATACGTACAAAGTCACTGTAGCAGAGATATAGTTGGTCTCACCACCATGCACAATTGCACTGGTCTGAAATAGAATCAAACCTGACATCAGCAAGATAAACATCGCTGAAACTGCCAGACTCAAAGCCGGCATGGGCCAAATCAAGGTAACCAACGCCGCGATGAAGGCCACCAAAATGCCAGCCATCAGCATGCCGCCCATAAAACTAAAATCCTTACGAGTGATTAGCACATAAGCTGACAGACCTGCAAATATGGCACCAGTTCCACCTAGTGCTGTGGCCACCAGCTGACCGCCATTTGAGAGATTAGCGATGTAAAAGCCAAGAATTGGACCAAGCGTTAGGCCCATAAAACCGGTCAATGCAAATACGAATACCAGTCCCAATGCCGAATTCTGAAATCGACTAGTTAAAAACAGTAACAGAAAATATCCACCAATTGTCAGTAGCGGACCAAGCGGTGGCATATTCATAACCATGGCAATACCAGCAGTAAGTGCACTAAATAGTAATGTTGCTGAAAGCAACATATACGTGTTTCGAAGCACACTGTTTATTTCAATACCGCTACCTACCGATCGACTGACCGCAGTCTCATACCTATTCATTTCTACCTCATTTAAAATAGCAATGGATGCAATTATAACTGAATTCAGATATCGAATAACAGGACCTGTGTCCATTGATAAATCGTGAATTCTATGAATTCAATGTGGTACACAAAGGGTAAATTTCAAGTACCTGCAGACCGAGTCAAAGTCGGTTAAGACGGATTCGTTCTTTCTTCGTATCCCAACTACAAAACAATCATGTTGTCTATATCGTGTTCAAAATCCTTCAAATACTGTTCAATTGATTATTTTTTCGCATCGATGGGGTTTTACGTGTATGATCAAGGCCATGAGTGCGTTTCACGAATCCAATTATTGTCAAACAAAGCCAAAACAAGTTTGATGAGTGTGGATTAGATATAGTCAGTTTTTTATCATGCCAGATCGTCGCCTGCAGGTTTTTGCTACTGTTGCAAAACTATTAAGCTTTACGAAAGCCGCAGAGGTACTGCATATGACTCAACCTGCGGTTACCTTCCAAATACGTCAAATGGAAGAACAACTCAATACTCGGTTGTTTGACCGCACCCATAACCGGATCACACTCACTGAAACTGGCGTTACGGTGAAAGTCTATGCTGACCGAATTCTCAAGTTGTATAAAGAGATGGATGCAGAAATACGCAATCAGATTAGCGATATGCAAAGCCTACTCATTATTGGCGCAAGTACCACTATTGGCGAGTATTTTCTTCCTAATATCATTGGCGATTTTCAAAAGCAATTTCCCGATGTCGTAGTTCGCCTCATTGTAACCAACACCAACGGGGTAATCGATCTGATTGAAGAGAACGAAATTGATATCGGCATTGTAGAAGGCCCTATCACCAACAAAACCCTAACAACTAAACCCATATGGGATGATGAACTAGTTCTTGCTTGTTCGATTGGACACGACTTAAGTCAACACAAAACCATCAATATCGCTGAAATTCTCAACTACCCATATATTAGCCGTGAGGAGGGTTCGGGCACCCGTGAAGTGATCAATGAACACCTCAAACAGTTCGGTTATGACATGGATCAACTGAACATCATCATGGAGTTCGGTAGTCCTGAGTCCATTAAGAACGTAGTCGCAGCAGGACTTGGTATCACCATTATTTCGGTTGCTACCATGGAAAAGGAGTTGGCACTCGGTACATTGCGTGCAATTCCCTTAGATAATCCAATTCATCGCCCTTTCACGATAGTCCATCAACGTCAACATTTCAGAATGTGGTCAATGGGTGAGTTTCTAAAATTTGCACTCGAATACTGCCAAACAAAGAGAATATCAAAACAGGCATAATTCTTTTAAGTCTACCTGTTGCCTAAAATCAGATAACCAGGTAAGTCCTTACATTCCAGCTGCTGTAATTTTATCTAGCAGAATCGAACCGACCTGAATATTTCGATTTTCATGGATATCATTGCCAATGGCCTGAACACCCATAAACATATCAATTAGATTACCTGCGATAGTGAATTCCTTGATTGGATATTGAATCTGACCTTTTTCTACCCAATACCCAAATGCCCCCCTTGAATAATCGCCGGTTACCATATTAATGCCAAAACCGCTCAACTCGGTTACGAGAATACCTTGATCCATAGCCTTGAGTAACTCGTCAAGCCCATAATCAATTGTATTATTGACAATCAAATTATGTACTCCACCCGCATTACCGGTTGTATGCGTACCGAGCTTACGGGCAGTATAACTATCAAGAACAAAGCTTGCTAATACCCCTTCATCGATGATGATATTCCTGTTTGTCGCTACCCCTTCGCCATCATAATTGGCACTGCCTGCTCCTCGAACGAGTTGAGGATGTTCCTGTATATGCATAAATTCAGGAAAAATGCGCTGGCCTAAACGATCATGTAGAAAACTAGATTTTTTGTATAAGCCTGCACCCTGAATAGCTGAGATTAAATGTGAAATCAAAGATTGGGCAATCGTTGATTCGAACACGATGGGGTACTCACCCGTCGATAGTTTGCGAGCACCAATACGATTCACTGTCCTCTCTGCCGCTTTTCTGCCAATCGCTTCCGGTTCAGACAATTCACCTGGGGCACGTCTCGAGTCATACCAGTAATCCCTTTGCATCTTTTCCCCTAATCCAGAAATCACACAACAGCTGATACTATGTCGACTACTTTTTGTTATTCCACAAAATCCATGACTATTTGCGTAAACAGATAAGCCATCGAAGCAGTTCAGGGATCCACCTTCAGTGTTGGTAATTCGCTTGTCAAATTCCAGTGCTGCACTCTCACAACGTCTTGCTACTTCAATCGAATCATCAAGGGTCATGTTCCATGGATGGTACAAATCTAGGTCTGGAAATTCAGTAGCCATGAATTCAGACTCAGCAAGTCCGTTGTATTCATCTTTTTCCGTATAGCCAGCGATATTACAAGCACTTTGCACACAATTTTGAATTTCAACTTCTGTAAAATCAGAGCACGATGTTGTACCGCTACATCCATCAATAAAGACCCGTATCTCCATGCCTTTACTGCGATGATGTTCGATGGTTTCCAACTCTCCCTCTCGTACCGAGACTGACAAACCTTGCCCTTGAGTTACCGATACATCAGCCATTGAAGCCCCTAATTGTCGGGCTCGTTCAAGCGCTAGGTCTGATATATCAATCAGTTTCCGACCAATTTCATCCAGCGAATTTAACTCTGTCCCGGAGGTCATACTGAAGCCCCTCCAACTGTCAAACCATTAATTCGCATGGTTGGCTGACCCACTCCAACCGGAACACTTTGACCATCTTTTCCGCAAACTCCAACGCCCGTATCAAGAGCCATATCATTGCCTAGCATACTCACTCGGGTCAGGACATCGGGGCCATTTCCAATCAGGGTCATATCCTTGATCGGATAGGTTTTTTTTCCTTTCTCGATCATATAGGCTTCTGATGCCGAAAATACGAACTGCCCAGATGTAATGTCAACTTGTCCACCGTTGAAATTTACGGCATAAACCCCTTTATTGACTGATTCAATAATTTCATCAGGATCGTTTTCGCCGGCTAACATATAGGTATTCGTCATCCGTGGCATTGGCAAATGGGAAAAGGACTCACGGCGCCCATTACCAGTTGGTTGCATATTCATGAGCCGTGCATTGAGTCGATCCTGCATATATCCTTTGAGGATTCCGTCTTCGATGAGCACAGTATTCTGGGTCGGAATGCCCTCATCATCGACCGATAGGGAGCCACGGCGATCAGCGATGGTTCCATCATCGACCACCGTACACAAGTTCGAGGCTACTTTCTCACCAATTCGGTCAGAATATGCTGATGTTTTCTTGCGATTGAAATCACCCTCAAGTCCATGACCAACAGCTTCATGCAAGATAATTCCCGGCCAGCCTGGACCTAAGACAACCGTCATTTCGCCAGCTGGTGCCTCTTTACACTCTAGATTAACAAGAGCTTGGCGGACTGCATCACGTGCATAATTTATGGCCCGACCATTCTCCAGAAAATACTCATAGCCAAATCTTCCACCGCCACCATAACTCCCTCTTTCTCTGCGGCCGGCCCGTTCAGCAATAACCGATACATTCATTCTCACCAAAGGACGTATATCGGTCGCTATTGAACCGTCTGAACTAACAATTAAGACTATATCATGGGAACCGGCTAGACTGACCATAACCTGAGTAATTGCAGGGTCCATTTTCCGGGCTGCGTCTTCAACCTCCTTAATCAGAGATATCTTCTGATCATCATTGAGGCTAGAAATTGGGTCGTCCGATTGATACAAGGGGGTGATTCCAAGGTTGTGGCCCTGAACTTTGATGGGGCGATCTGAAGAACCTGAACTAGCAATGGCTTTCGCCACTTTTCCTGCTTGAGTCAGTGCGGACAACTCAATTTCATCAGAGTAGGCAAATCCAGTTTTGGGACCACTGTTTGCTCGTACTCCAACTCCCTGCTCAATGGAAAAATCACCCGACTTGACCACGCCCTCATCCATTACCCATGATTCCTGCCGAGTATATTGAAAATATAGATCAGCATAATCTACTCCAGACCCCATGATGGTCGATAACGTAGCCAATACAGACTGCTGATCAAGTCCACCCGGTGCGAGTAATCGTTCCGTTGCAGATTGCATTGGATCTGACATATCTGTTCCTCTCCTGTTTGTCGTTTACTGAAATTCGGGAGTTATAACCGTCGGTTCAATAAAATTGAAAAAAATTGAAAAAGCCTTGTCCAATCAGAGAATGAATGCAAATAGGGAATACCAATCACGCATCGGTGATTGGTATTAGTACTCTGAAAACGACAAGGCTAGGAAATATTGTACCTCATAAATGTAGAAAAAGTGGATTCGGATTCATTTTTCCTACCTAGTAATGCATCTACAAAGGCCTAGAATTCCATTCATGTCAAAGTACGATACTTCTCGTGAATCAGTGTTTAAGCCTTTTGGGACATCTGACTATAAAGCTTGACAGGATACTGATCAACAAGCACCTTGACTCAAAATTGGTAGTTCTAGCCGAAGTTTAACATGTAGTGTTCCAACCTATTGATAATTTGCAATTAAAAAAATCGAGTGGCACTACAAGTGCATTCATCCACCGATTTTCGGTGGA
>JAPOUQ010000047.1 GCA_026708585.1 Gammaproteobacteria bacterium | reverse complement strand
TTTATACTTATTTCAATAGTTTATTTGATTATTTCGGCAAAAATGAAGTCCGAAAGTTGAATAAATATTAAACACAATAGCAAATCTAGTCTACTCATCTTCAAGAACAAGTATCCAATTCAAATTCTGGCACAAATAGCTAAGTTATGGTCGTGCGATTCTTGTAAATAGGCACTAACATTGATGAGACTTGAAGTGCTTTGTTGGATTATTTCAGCACCAGGTCGGGCATGATTTGTCTCGGTCAAGTTCGAAACGCCGTTCAGTAATGTCATGTTCCGATTGGAGAACTGAGGATGAACTGTATGAAAGACCTTCAAAACAATAATTCGAATTTTGAGAAAATATTTTTAGATTGGGTCCGAGTTCTACTAGATTAAAAATGCTGGAGGCCATAAAGAGAATGGAAAATATTGGGTCAATCCTTCACTGAATTTTGGTGCATTTTTGCCATTCTCTTTAAACTAGTTGGACGGTGCTTCTGATGGAACAGTGTATCTGCGTAGAGAACGACAAGATAAAACAAGGTGAAAATAGTCGAATTCGCACTGTTCTGATGTGAACATCTAGAGGAGGATACAAAGTCGGTAGCCAACGATAGTTAGATTGATGTTTTGGCAGGTGATTTTCCGATTGCATTGTCCTGGGAAGTGAAGCAAATAACGATGACATTCTGAATCAGATCACACCGAATGGCAATACCAGTGTATACAAGGTAGCAGGTACGGCAATAGTCAACTGGAAAACTACATCCGGATTTACTTTACTAGACGGATACGAACAAGACCATTAGTCTATACTCGGCGATTTAACGGTAACGATGCTGACCGGAAGCCTGATGAAAACAAAGGGAATTATATAGTTAAAACAAGATTGAATATGTATTTAGAATCAGTAACAATGCGTGATATGGGATTAATGCTCCCATATCCAAATCAACACTTAACCGCAATAAGGTTGAACCGCATGAGCGATTGTACAGCATACCGTAACCTCACCTACCGATTCATTCCCGGTAGTCAATCCAAAGCCCATAAGCTCGCGGGTCACTCTGGTGCTTGTTGTTTTGTTTGGAATTATTTCTTGAGCGAAAACCAAGATTAGATGAATCGGCATCGGGTATCCCCCGATCATCACCATAAGCCAAGCATATCATTCTTTTCGCTGGGTGTTGAGTTCACCAAACTACGCCAAGAGATGGATTGGTTGCATGATGATTCCTGTTTGATTACTCGTTCCATTCTTAACTATCAATCGGATGCTTGGAGTGCTTGTTTGCAGTCGGATAAAGGATTTCCAATGTGCACATCCAAACAGGGACCAACTCCTTCTTTTCCCATCCCTGAAAACATCAAGATACCGGACGGCAAACTCCATATTCAAAAAATCGGTTGGCTGCGAATCCAACGTAAGGGCGGTAATTCTTATCCAAATGGCAAACCAGTAAAAGTAGTCATCACAAAGAAAGTGGGTAAATGGTATGCGGTTGTTTGCTATGAGGTAGAAGTATCCAAGAACGAAAAGAAAACAACGGCTGGGGTTGATCGCAAGGTAAACCAAATTGCAGTGGTCAATACAGACGGCAATAGCCCTATCTACCCGATGCCCGATATGGCGAGAAAAGAAGCACGGATAAAGCGATATAAGCGCAAGATGGCAAGGCAGTAAAAGGCTCAAAACGCAGGCATAAAACCAAACTGAAATTGCCGAAAACTGATCGGCATTTGAAGCATATTAAGAAGCAACTAGCAACCTCAGGTTAGCCGTGAGATTGCCGATGATGCAGGCTTTGGTTGTGTCGGAAGACCTGAATACAAAAGGGATGACCAAATCCGCCAAAGGAACGATTGACAAGCCCGGAAAAAAGGTACAAGCAAAATCAGGCTTAAATCGTGAAATCAATCAAACAGGTGAGCACGGTCTGGAGCAGAAACTAGATTTCAAGGCAGAGGTGATCAAGATTCATGCTGCCTAACCTTCGCAAGCGTGTCGTGCTTGCGGTTATATCAGTAAAAACAATCAAACATCGCAAGCGGTGTTTAAGTGTATGGCCTGGGGTCATGCCGAACATGCGGTCTTAAACGCTGCCCGCAATATCTTGGCCTCCGGGATTGGGGCATCTTTTGATTGAAAAGATTGCACCTTTAAAACCATACCACACAAGAATCTCGGCACTTTCATGTTTTCCACTGAAAGATTTGCAAATACCCTATGCACAATCAAGGAACGTGAGGTTACAATAAGCCTCGTTCAATCAGATTGGACTCGTGACCATAATTTTACGGAACAATCTAGTTTTGCACGAAAATCTTATTGGTGCTTGAAGATTGGATAGTGTCATATTAGGAGAGTTGGCAGAGCGGTCGAATGCGGCGGTCTTGAAAACCGTTGACTGTAATAGGTCCGGGGGTTCGAATCCCTCACTCTCCGCCACCTAATTCAAACATGATTACCTTGTAATTTTGATTGAATTCGTAATCCCAATTTCAGTCTAAACATCAAATACATATGATTTCATGCAAAGGGTAGTATTATCGTACTGCATAGGCTAGATCGGTTTTCTTAATAACTTATATTGAGTTCTCTCTATTCAACACAAAATTATTATGTATATGGGTCTTCAGTTCTAGGAAAGATGCTTATCCAATGGCTGAAGCACTAGACACTCCAAAACCATACCATACAAGACATTTGGCACTTTCGTGTTTTCTATTATTGGGTTGGTGGTTTTTGGTAATGGCTTATATTTGGTTTTATAATTCATTTTCAAAGCTTCCGTTGGTGAATTAACCGACATAAATTTGGAAAACATGAATAACTTAGCCGAAGATAGGCCTTTATCGTATTTCATTCAATTCTTGATTGAAATTATTCAACAAGAAAAAGAACTTCGAAAATTTAAATATTTATCGAACGAATATCCAAGCGAAGTGCCCATCAAGACAATGGGAAATCAAATTTATCATTTTGCGGTTTTTGCAAAAAGCCATACGGGTATTTATTTCTGATGATGAGAATAATCGCTCACATACCAGGGCAAGTCGATTCGACAGTTTTCCGTGTTTTGGTTAGGGTTTCTCCTATGATGAGACAATTTAACACTGTCAACCGATTCATCTGCCGTTCAGTTTTACTGGTGTTATTCCTAGGGGTCAATGTTTCGCTCGCGCAAATGAATCCAGATGACACCTTCACCGAAGAGCTTCACTTGACACTTTTGGAATCGATCGAGATTGCTTTGGAACAAAATCGTACATTACTTGACTCGCGTCTGAATCGAGAAGAACAGAAGCTACGGCTTGAGGTTGATGAAAAACAGTTCGATCCTTTATTCAGTGTGAATTCACGGGCGAGTGCTGGGCGAGACAGTGAGGAAGCAGCTGACATTGGAGCGGGTATTTCATTCAAACTCCCGACTGGGGGGTCCGTTCAGCTCCGGGCAGATAAGAACATAACAGCTAATAATTCTGGTGCAAACAACGCATCTGTAACGTTTACTCAACCGCTGTTAAAAGGGGCGGGATTGCTTGCAGGTACTGATTCATTACGTAAATCCCGGAAGCAAGAAATATTGAATATTCTTTCCTTTCGCGATGAGGTCGCCAATTTAATTGCTTCAGTCATCCAATCCTACCATACCCTGATCCAGAGCAACATGCAGGTACAAATCAATGAGGGGGCTCTAGAACGTGCACGTAAGCAACGTGATGTGACTGAGGCCCTCATTCAGGCAGGAAGGATTGCACCGCTGGAAATCACTCGATCAGAATCAACAATTGCACAAAGAGAGCTAGCCTTGTTGAGAGCAAAGAACTCAAGAAATACATCCAGTCTGACCCTATCTAATCTTCTGAATCTACCGAGTCATATACGCCTGATTCCGAAGGAAGATTCACTGGAAGAACTATCGGATGACGATGTTAGCAATATCGTCGACCTGGATTCAAATACTCGTCAGGCTCTGGACAATCGTCGAGAAATCCGCGCTGCAATGTTCCGGATTGAAGATGCGGAAATTTCCTTGCAACTCACTGAAAACCAACTGTTGCCAGATCTTTCGTTAAGTGCTACTATCAGTCGAGATAACGTTTCTGGAAGATCCGACCATCGGGCTAGTTTGAATCTCACCATCCCGCTGAATGAACCAGACAGAAAACTAAGAAGAGTCAGCGCAAAAAATGAACTGATCAAAGCGAAACGAAATCTTGCCAACCAGCGGGAATCCATTAGTAGCGAGGTGCGACGTGCTGCTACCGATGTTGAGTTAGGATTCAGAGTTATTCAACTGTCTCGAGAGGCGAGAGAATTGGCAGAGAGAAATCTCACTGTCGAGTTAGCAAAATTCGGACAGGGATTGTCATCAACCTTTGAAGTCGCATCCTCTCAAGATGAGTTGCTGAGTGCGCAAAATTCCGAAATTCAAGATGTGATTGCTTATCGCAATGCAAAATTAAGTCTACATCGTGCAGTTGGCATCATACTTGATGTCTGGGGAATTGAAATAGAGAAGATTGACCCCTGATGGAAAATCGAAATCAAGTAATTTATCACGAAGTACTAGAAAGCATGGTCGATGGCGTAATGGTCATCGATTTTAATGGTGTTTTCGAGTTGGTGAATGAAGCCTTCTGTCAAACTTTCGAACTAGACCGAAACAACTTAATCGGTCGTACCTTCGGAGAGGTATTCCTGACCGTTGAAGGATATGATGATTTTGCACAAATTGTTCTGGACGCCACTTTGGATGAAGGAACCTCAGAACGGCAAATGGTGAATGTCTATGTGGGCGATACCGCGAAGTCGATTGCGGTTACCACCTCCTACATTTCGGAGTTTCGTGGTGGATTACGTGAACGAATTGCAATTGTTGTTGTCTTTACAGATGTCACAAAAGTCAGAGAGTTTCGTGAGCAGGAATTGCAATTTGCGAAACAGATAGAAAAGCAACACAATGCTTTGCAAAAAGCCTATCAGGATATCGAATCCCAGAAAGATACCCTGTCTCTGATGCTCAAGAAACGGAGGACTACGCGATTTATCTCAATACTGGCTGCAAGTCTTCTATTTATTGGAGCGGGCGGCTATTATCTGGGGAATTTCGGTTCGATCAATATACAGCCTGTAGAAGATCTGATTGCATCATTTCAAGAACCAGACGAACCGATTCCGGCACCCATCGAAGAACCAGAGATTAACATCCATGTGGTGTCAACCCGCCCGATCGATTCTACGATCACATTACGAGGGTTTCTTGCACCGGGAAATCGTGAAGGAGTGATCGGTCCGTTCAACAGCAACATCAGTAAAGTCTTCACCGATTTTGGACGGCAGGTCAAGGCGGGTGATCCCCTGGTCGAATTGAGCACGGATGAAATTGCAATTGAGTTACGTCAAGCCGAAGTTGACTATATTAAGAAGCTTGAACGATTAGAGGAATTGCGAAATTGGGAAGATAGCAAGGAGATGGCCAATGCCCAACGCAGATTACAAAGCGCAAAGTTGTCTTTGAGTAATGCGAAACGCAAATTTGATCGAACGAACTTCCTTTTTGGTGAGGGCATTATCTCGACTTCAGAATTTGAGGATGGCAAGCAGCAGTATGAGAGTCAGTTGCTTGATTTTGAGTCTGCAGAGGATGAGTTCAAATCGGTCAAGGAACAGAGCAATGAAGAAACCATTCGTGTTGCGCAATTAGAAACTGAGAACTCGAAAAGTCGACTTGATGAAATCCGGGATAAGATGTCGAAAAGCACGGTTATCGCCCCCATTTCTGGTTTAGTACAGCGAGCAGGAGACAATAAAGGAGATGCATTAACCACAGGCCAAAAACTATCCGCTGGTGATTTGCTACTTTCCATCGCGAATTTCGACCGTATCGTAGTCGATACCACGGTTGATGAAGTGGATGTCAACCGAATTGAACCGAACCAAACTGCATGGATCTCAGGACCAGCTTTCCCTGAAGACCGAATTGAGGGACAAGTGACCCATGTTGCCTCAAACACACAATCCCGATCTTTTGGAGGCAGGTCCCCACAATTTCAGATTTCCGTAGAGTTGGTTGAGCTAAACGCTGCACAGCGCGAGCGGTTACGGGCGGGCATGAGTGCACATGTAACCATTGTCATCTACTCGAATCCTGAAGCAATCATGATCCCTATAAATTCGGTACAAATTCTGGGGGATGGTCCACAAGTTGAAGTCGTCGATGCATCTGGTAATATTGAAATCCGGAGGGTAGAAACCGGGCTCACTTCACAGAATTCTGTCGAGATTTTGAGTGGTCTCAGCGTTGGCGAGCAAATTGTCATTCCAGAATTTCAAGGATTTTCGGGTCTTCTAAATCAGTAATGCTGGTTGTCGATCAGGATAGAAAATGAAAGAGAGCATACTCAGCCTGAACAAAATATCGAGAACATATCAAGTTGGCCCAGTTACCACTGAGGTTTTGACTGATGTTAATCTGGATCTCTCTCGAGGTGACATGGTCTCGATCATGGGCCCTTCGGGTAGTGGTAAAACGACACTGATGAACACTATTGGACTGCTTGATCGGCCCACATCCGGCTCCTATCACTTGAATGGGAATAACACCTCAAAACTCAAAGATAATGCATTAGCCAAACTTCGTAACAGACAGATTGGATTTGTCTTTCAATCTTTCCATCTTCTCGCTCACCTAACTGCGGCAGAAAATGTAGCGTTGCCGCTAGTATATCGTGGTACGCGCAGGTCCCAGCGCATGAAAAAAGCCAAAGATTATCTGCAACTAGTCGGCCTTGAAGAACATGCCAAACATCAACCAGACCAGCTCTCAGGTGGTCAGAAGCAGCGTGTTGCTATTGCCCGAGCAGTTATTGGAGAGCCAGTACTGTTGCTTGCTGATGAACCAACCGGTGCTCTGGATGCGAAAACCGCATCTGAAGTTCTTGAACTCCTTAAGCGGTTGAATCGTGAAAAACTAGTCACCATCTTGATGATTACCCACGATATCCAAGTCGCTTATGAATGTCCGCGTCAGCTTCGTATGAAAGGAGGAACCTTGGTTGAACTCAATACGAACAAAACCGCATCTGAATCTTTACCAACAGAGCCACTGGTTGTAGATACCGCGGTATAAATCATTGATAGTCTGATGTCTAGAGGCTTTTCTGTTCTTCGTGCAAACATTCGAGAGGCTACGGATAGCCTGCGTAAAGCGAAGTTACGCACCATACTCGGGTTGATTGGGATCATGATTGGTATTTCTTCGGTCATCACGATGATTTCATTGGGTGAGATCGCAAAAAATCAAGCAAAAAAAGAATTCGAAAGCCTTGGAACCGATATGGTTGTGATCTATGAATCACATCAATCGGCAGCACAAAATCAACGATTGCTAGAAATAGAAGACACAGTCGGATTTCACCATAGGGTGCCTGAGATCTCGAATGCTTCGACTCGGGTAAGACATCATGGAGAGTTTCGATTTGCCGGTAAGTCTGTAGGCAATGGAGATATACAAGGCGTGACTGAGAGCTTTGCAGAAATCGGCCAGTTTGTTCTATCGGCAGGCCGTTTTATTTCCGATCTGGATATCGATCAATATTTTGTAGTCATCGGTGCCGATGCTGCCAAAGAAATAAGGAAACACGGATTTAGTAGAATTATTGGTGAGAATATGGAAATTTCTGGAACCATCTTTACGATTATCGGCATCTTGGAGAAAATGGAAGAAAATTATCAATTGCCCATGCAGTTTAGTGCAAACCGATCGGTGTTCATTCCGATCTCCACGATCGGGCGAGCGTTTGGTATTTCTGACATTGACTCTGTAGTCGCAAGGTCAACCGAAGGCGAACATCATGAGCGAGTAACAGAGAGTATTCGAGAGTTCTTTCAAAGTCGCGCACCCAAAATCAAGTTAGATATCATCACTGCTAAGGAATTAATTGCACAAATGGAAGCCCAAGCACAAATCTATACTTTACTGCTTGCTGCGATCGGTAGCATTTCTCTGGTTGTTGGTGGCATCGGGATTATGAATATTATGCTGGTTTCGGTTGTCGAACGACGTAAGGAAATTGGTATTCGTCGAGCACTTGGTGCTCGTCGTCGTGATATCCAGGGGCAATTCCTGATTGAGTCGATGTTGCAAACTACGACCGGTGGTGCAATGGGCATTTTGGTCGGTATTGGGGCAACTTACGGGATATGCGAGTTTACCGGTTGGGAATTTGCAGTATCGAAAGTCTCAATTGTCAGTGGTTTTGGAACTGCAGCAGTGATGGGTCTCTTGTTTGGGATTCAGCCAGCTAATCAAGCTGCTCGCCTTGATCCAATCATCGCACTGCAGTCAGAATAACAGCTATGGTGGGTGTTACGATAGTCGGCAATGACTATGCTTAAAATTCATCAATGTTCCCTGATTGACAATTAGAAATCACTATAAATAAATAAATCCTTGTAAAAATAAAATTTTGTTGCAGAGACTAAGGGTTCTATGTCGGCCGAGTAGACGGGGTTGTTACCAAGCCCCGTCTACTCGGCCCTTAGCCTTTGTGCACCACATTTTCAAGTCAAAAGTCGGCAACACAACCGGTTTTCAGACTCCCGAGAACGAAAAATCAATGACTTATAGACGGATTTGGGACAAAATCAGTCGAAATTTATCAATTTTTCAGACGAGTTGCGAAGGACGGGCTAGTACAGGTTTTCCTCGACCTGGCCTGCATTCCCGCAGATGAACATGGCCAAGGGTCATTGTCTATCATTGGAATTCAAGAACAGATTCGTCTTATGATGACTGTAAATAATTCAGCTTCTTTGTTATCAACAAATTCGATGTGTGGAAATTCCTTTAATGAACGTTTGATGCCACTACCAAAACCCCTATAGGGCAGGAGCTTGGGAGCATATGAAGCCATAATTGGATTACGGTTGTTCGAAACACCCATCTTTATATTCTCGACAGTTAGATTGTTTGGTAAAGATCCTGGGCTGATTATTTCGATACGATCAGAAAAAATCAAAATTTTTATCGGAGCAGATATAAAGTAATTCCTGTGAATAAGCGCATTGACAATTACTTCAATTAAAACAATTCTAGGAATTTCTGGTTGACCTAGTGAATTAAATCCTTGATCATTCTGTACATGCCGGATGTTAGCTAGTACAAACCCCAGTGATTTTTGGAAGATATCCGATAATTTTCCATTGATATCCTGACTGTCAATATAAGACTCATTCTCAATATCGACACTCGGAAAAGCAACAGCCTTTACAATAAAAGCGGGCAGGAGATAATAAGGACGGGATGCAAAAAGCAAAGCTCCAGAATTGTTCAGTTTGCCATCTTTAGCTAAATTCATGTTTTCCAGAAGTTGTTCATAAGAAATGTTCTGGTCCTCAACTTTAGTTTCGTATTCATTTTCGAAGAACAAGTTAAAATAGTCCTTGTCAAGATCTTCAATGGACGAATTGGGAACTAGAATCCGATCAGCATGTACTAGCGCAACATCCTGAAACATTCTCAAGAGTTCTTCACGAGCCGTTACTTTGCGCTTGTCAGCGCCACTTTTCACATAGACATGAAGATTCTTGTCCATATAAGGCTTGCTGATGCCCTCTCTAACCTCTAACACCATGACCATTCCATCAGGCAATGAGAAATTTTGTGTCAAGGGGCTGATTGGTGGACGAATGTGATCAGTCGCGGCATTTGAAACAAGTTGATTCAGTCGACGCATGTCGTCGTTAGTTAGCCCTTCAATATCGCCATTATCGGTAACTCCAACGAGTATAACCCCGCCAGAAGAGTTGCTGAAAGCAACCATTTCTTGAGCGAGACTTTCAGGATTTTTGGCATTTGCCTTGAATTGATGAGTTGAATCTTCGCCTCGGGCGATAATGCTTAAAAGCTCCTCGGTTTCCATGTTTTGTATATATCTTTACGTTTCTTGAAGGCTACTTTGCCTCCTTCCATAATATCAACGATACACTGTTGTATTCCCGAACCGTCTATACTTCCTGAAAATATACCAACATGATTATCCTGATATTTACAAGCGATGACTTGATCCGCATCACCAAGCACAGGTATGTTGGCATTATGAGTAGCAAAAACAAATTGTGTATTAGGCTTTAATTGACGAATAAGCAGGATGATATCGTTATAAATTGTCTGATTATCCAAATCATCCTCTGGTTGATCAACAATAACAACATCATTTTCTTTTTGACTCAATATAAACAGCATTAATGCAGAAGCTCTTTGCCCGAGAGAATGATGAGAAATAGTCTCGCCGTGATAACGAATTTTGAAGTCATTCGGAACCTGCCAAGTCAAAAGTTCTTCCAGATTATTTTCAAAGTGTTGCCAGAAATTTTCGAACGCCCCATCAAATGATTGCTGCAGCCGGTCTTTATTTTTCCATACTGAACCAAAATCTTTGTAATTATTCACTAGTTGCTGTAACTTAGCTTCACGAATATTGCTTCCTCGAAATAAGCCCTTAATATGATTAAGCATGGCGTCTTTATTTGCCATGAATTTCGGTTCTATTTTCAATGGTGAGTTCACTTGATTAACTTTATCCAACACGTTCTCGATAGTGCGATACTCTTCAAGCCACAAGCCTTCAAGATGAGAAAGTTCTACCTCAAGATTGCTGTAAAAATCGCTATATTTCTCTTGTCTTTTTGCTAGCAAGGCAAGCATTTGTTCTGATTGATCCAATACGGATTTAACCTGTTTGAACTCTTCCAGACTAATTGCTCCTGTATTCGCTTGCTTGATCTCTCCAACTATATTTCGTTCAATTTGTGCAAACTCTTCTTTAAGGCGACTCTTCTGATGTTGAAAACTGTCGAGTTTTTGTTCCAAATTACTGACGGTTTCCTTACTGATGACAGATATTTTCTTTATCTCATCAAAACTGTCGAGCAAATGCTGGTAGGTAGAAAAAAAGTCATTGAAAAAGGATTGATTTTGGTCCGATTTATATGATGTCTGATTGTTTAACTCATCTTCAAAAGTAACAATAAAGTTATCTAATTCGGTTAGATAACTTTTTGCTTGGCGGATAACTTGCACAACTTTGCGTTCATCTTTATCAAAGTCGACCTGTTTTTTTAGTTTGGATTCAATGCCGTGCTGCCGATAAAAATTCATCTTGAACTCGGCATCCTTTTTCTTTTCTTCCCATTCCTCATGTTCAAAAGATGCGCGCTCCAATTGTTTTATTTGGCCGATGGCATCAATCACACGCTTTTGAGCTTGCTGGATGTTTTGCCGAATAGAAGTCAAAGCTTCGCCGATCAACTTTTCAATCAGATCTTTTTCGAACCCTTCCCCCCTACATGACAAATCGTTTTGTCCGAAATAAATGGGTTGATACAAAATGGTTTCCCGAATCGATACCCCTGGTTGTAATTGCCCGTTGACATACACGTCAGGTCGATGTCCGAGAATGCGCCTGATTTGATAGTGCTGATTTCGTCGGTCAATTGCGTCAATTGTTATTTTGCCACCACTTTGCAATAGATGCTTGACCAGACTTTCCTTGTAGTCGGAATCGATAGATTTATCGCCCAACTGAATATCAAGGGCATAGCGAATACCTTCCAAAACAGAGGATTTTCCACCTCCTCGAATACCAATTAAAGTATTGAGTTCCGGTGATAAACAGATCTCAGTGCCGCCCAAACTGCCCGTTCCTTCAAAACTAACTTTGCGAATGTATGAGTGAGAATATTCTGGCAATTCTTTTCGCACTCGAAAAGTGTGGTCTAAGAGAGCAAATTTTACGGCTTCAAAACTGAAGTTTCCCAACTTGAGGAAGCTGGTGCATTTTCTGGTCAAAATATCATCCAGTTTCTTTGGGTCACAGCCTTCGACTTCGGCAGGATATAACGGTCCTAAGATTTGACATATCTTATTTTGCGTGTCCCTAGTGCGAACCTTCTGAAATGCAAGAACTCTTCTTCGTACCGAGGCATTATCAAATAAATCTTTGACTCGGCCTGGGGATAGTCCCCCCCACAAACCATTGTTCGATTCAACATGGGCAAAAATAAAAAAATAGTCTTTATCAAATTTGTCAAGCTCTTGCACCGTGGCAACAATATTATGGTTGGAGCGAGCATTTTCATTTTGATAATTTGCTTTGCCGGCAAACGTTGAATTCAAGAATGCGTCTATGTAGTTGGTTTGTCCATTTATCCATTCGTCCGAAAATACTACCAGAGTATGCACTCCTGCCCGGCCATCATTTATCGACAGTTCGATTCCAGGGAGCAGGCCAATACTTGATTTTCTGGCCTTCTTCCTCAACTCCTTGAATTCAGACAAATCAAACTTGTTATGGTTCGCAATGATGCCAATCCGAATTTCAGCAGTTCTCAATGCATTCACATATTGGTTCAGATAATCATTATCTTTCCCCTGGTAATTGAATTCTTTATCAGCACGGGTATGCAGGTGGAAATCTGACTGTAGCCAACAACTCCCATGATCGAATAGCGAGTCGGCTGTCAAGGCTGTGGAACTCTTATTATCAGTCGACAGTTGCATCATCAAACGTGGAAAAGGTGTTGCAGAACATACAAAAATAATGTCATTTCGAAGAATCTCACATTTGATTATCTTGTATCACTAACAATATGCTGTGCACAAGGCATTAGGTGGGTTTTTGGGGAGTGTTAAACTCTAAAAATAACATCGCCTTGGGATTGATCATGCCAGAAATATATTCCAATGCAAAGCTTCAGTTTTCGTTTTTCGGTCCGAGCAGATGAACGAATAGTTTGATTGTTTTGTCCAGAACGAGTATTCCAAACATTATACTGGTTTTGTTGTCTACAGAAAGAAGCATTTTTTCACGCACTATCCGGTCGAGATATGAACGAGTTCTATGGATCGTGTAGGCAGGTCATAGCATGAAGAAGTGATCATTATCACTAATCCTTAAAATAGAGTGCTCGGTATTCGGTGCAAATCATATGCACAGTTGGTTTCGCCCTTTGATAAATTATCACCCATTGGGATTCTACAGACCCTCCGAAAACCCAGCTATATGGCATTTAGAGTACTTTCGGATTTTCTATTTATGGAGTAGGGGTCACCTTACCAAGTATAATTTCCATTTGAAGATATTTCTGGTAGAAACTAAATTTGATCATCAAAGAGGCAGCCGTTGGAACATATAGGTGAGATTGAGAAGAAACTATGGGGTTCTGCTGACACGTTACGGGCGAATTCCAACTTCGCGAGTAATGAATACTTCATCCCTGTTATGGGACTGATCTTCTTGCGTCATGCTTATTCGCGTTTTCAGACCGCACGGGATGAGATCAAACCAACTTTGCCCATCCGTCAGGGTAAGCCTCGTCCTCTCAAGAAGGAAGACTTCTCGGCACGTAGTGCGATTTTTTTGAGACCAGAAGCACAGTTTGAGTACCTCGTCAGCTTGCCAGAAGGTAAAAGCACCGCAAGAGCTTTAATCCATGCCATGGAGAGCATCGAAGACGATTATGAAAGCCTAGAGGGTACATTGCCCAAACAGGAATATGAAGAGCTGGATGATGGCGTACTGCGTCAAGTCCTACGCATCTTTGCTGATCCAGCACTCAAGAAAGCAGATGGCGATGTCTTCGGTCGTATTTATGAGTATTTTCTGACCCAATTTGCGGACGAGAAAGCACATGATGGCGGTGAATTTTTCACCCCGCCGTCTATTGTGCAAACCATCGTGAATGTTATCGAACCGAAGCAGGGAAAGATTATTGACCCCGCTTGTGGCTCGGGTGGCATGTTCGTGCAGTCGGCACATTTTATTGAGAACATGAAAGCCAATCCGAATGAGCGCGTGACTTTCTATGGTATGGAGAAGAACCCAACCACACTTCGCCTTGCGAAGATGAATTTAGCGGTGCATGGTCTTGAAGGCAATATCCAAAAAGCCATCAGTTATTATGAAGATCCACACGCAGATCAAGGCCCGTTCGATTTTGTTATGGCCAATCCCCCTTTCAATGTAGATGAAATCGATGCCGAAAAGGTAAAGGACGATAAACGCCTGTTTTTTGGTCTTCCCGGAGTTAACAATTCAGGCAAGGTTTCCAATGGCAACTATATCTGGATATCATTTTTTCACTCTTACCTATCGGATACAGGTCGTGCGGGGGTCGTGATGTCATCACAAGCGTCATCGGCTGGCGGCAAAGAGGCCGATATGCGCAAGGCAATGGTGAAATCGGGTGATGTGGATATCATGATCGCGATCCGCAGTAATTTCTTCTACACGCGCACCGTGCCCTGTGAATTGTGGTTTTTTGATCGCAATAAGCCACAACACCTGAAGGACAAAGTGTTGATGCTGGATGCACGGCAGATTTTCCGTAAGGTCACCCGGGCGGTTTGTGACTTCTCACCTGAGCAGATGAAAAACCTATCATCCATTGTTTGGCTCTACCGCGGGAGAGAGGACCACTTTGCAGAGTTGGTGAGGGATTATTTGTCAACAGCTCGTTCGCAGGCTCTGAGTGCAAACTTTGATGAACTATTCAAAACGTTTGATGTTGCGCTAACATATTTCAAAGAGCATGTTGACGTAGCTGATTTAGAAACAGCACAGGCTAAATTGAAAGAAGTCGTACAGGATTTTAGTACTTCAGAAAAAAACCTATCTGAACCCGAGCTTGATATCGTTGTATTGACTGCTGCATTGGCCGAGATCACTAAAGTAGCTGATATTGCCAAGACTTTGGTCAAGGACATTGATCAAATCACCAAGCTTTTGGCCAAGGCACAAGAGGCTGTGGTGGCTACTGGTGAAAAGGCATTTGAAAGCAAGAAACATCTCAAGGCGATCGATGAAGCGCGAAAGGCATTGACAGGTGATCCGAATAGTCAACTGACTGTCACTGGGGCATTGAAGCGGTTATGCTATTTTGCCGATCAATCGGATTGGTTGTTGTCGCGTTTCCCAGAGGGTAAGCTGATCGATGTTCAAGGGTTGGTGAAACTGGTCAACCACGATGAACTGTCCGCTCATGACTATAGCCTGACTCCAGGACGCTATGTCGGGGTAGCTCCAGAGGTCGAGGATGAAAATTTCGATTTTGATCATGCAATCAAAGCTATTCATGAGGAGTTGAGTGCACTCAACGATGAAGCCGCTAGATTGGCTGACATCATCGCCAAAAATTTTGATGAGTTGGTTGTATGAGTTGGAGAAATGAAAAACTCGCTAAACTTTGTAACAAAATTGGTAGTGGTAATACACCTCGGGGGGGTGCTTCTGTTTATGTTGACTATGGTGTAGCTTTGATACGATCCCAAAATGTCTACAACTCAGAATTTTCAAATAACGGACTCGTGTACATTACACATGAAATAGCTAATAGAATGCATAATGTGACTTTGAAAGCGAATGATATTCTGTTGAACATTACTGGAGACTCAGTTGCTAGAAGCTGCAAAGTCCCTGTCGCTATTTTGCCTGCGCGAGTTAATCAGCATGTCGCCATTATTAGGACAAAACCAGCGAAATTGAGTCCCAGTTTTCTTGGTCATTATTTAGTTTCTCCAAAAATGCAAAACATTATGCTTTGTTTGGCTGGCAGTGGAGGAACACGAAAGGCTCTAACCAAGGGTATGATAGAAAACTTCGATATTCCTATACCTGATCTTCCCACCCAAAAACGCATTGCAGAGATATTATCCGCCTATGACAACCTCATCGAAAACAACCGCCGACGCATCGCACTCTTGGAAGAGGCGGCCCGTCTGATCTATCGCGAATGGTTCGTTCACTTCCGCTTTCCAGGTCATGAAAAAACCCAATTTGAAAAAGGCTTGCCGGCGGGGTGGGAACAAACAAAACTTGGGAAAAAAATTGAAATAAAAAAAGGCAAAAACATAACGAAAGCCAAAGTAAATCCGGGGAATGTGCCAGTAGTCGCTGGAGGATTAGAACCTGCATATTTCCACGATACCCCAAATGTTTCAGGAGCCGTCATCACAATCAGCGCTTCAGGGGCTAACGCTGGGCATATCGGATTTTACCATCATGACATCTGGGCATCTGATTGTTCATATATTTCAGAGCAGGCTACTCAAGAGCTCCCATTCGTTCACCAGCTTCTATCGCATAATCATCGTCATATTAGAGCAATGCAAAAGGGTGCTGCACAACCGCATGTGTATCCAAAGGATTTGCAACGTCTTGAGATAACTTGGCCTAGTCCATCAGTTCTGTCTGCATTTTTGGATGTAGTGAAGACAAACTATGATCAAATTGGGGTAATAAAGCGACAAAACCAAACTCTCACCAAAGCTCGGGATCTGCTTCTACCGCGTCTTATGGACGGAAGAATCGCCGTGTGAAGTCTGGATTTTGGAGTAAGATGATGATATGAATGAATTTACTGAAGACAAATTAGTCCAAAAAACCATGGCGGATTATTTAGCCAATACCCATGGTTGGCGTGTGGTCATGGCTTGGAATCACGAAAATTTTGGACCGGATAGTCTTTTGGGACGGTCTTCTGATCGTGAAGTGGTTCTAACTCGCGATCTAATGGCAGCTCTCAAACGCCTGAACCCCGGTCTGCCCGACAATGTCTATGATCGCGCACACAGGGAAATCACGTCTGTCTTCGGTTCTCAGTCGCTCGTCCGCATCAATCAAGAGAAACATGAACTACTGATCTCGGGAGTTAAGGTAAAATTCCAACAAGAGGATGGTGAGCAGACAATTGAACGCCTGCGAGTGTTTGATTTTGATGATTCCGAGGCGAATGACTTCCTAGCTGTACGTGAATTATGGGTGAGCGGCCATGCTCACAGAGAAAGGACTGATATGGTTGGTTTCGTCAATGGCCTACCGTTGATGTTTTGCGAACTGAAACGCCCGGATAAAAACCTGCACCGTGCTTATGATGGGAACCTCAGTGACTATAAGGATACGATCCCACACTTATTCCATTTCAATGCACTTGTGGTGTTGGGTAATGGTGAAAAGGCCCGAATGGGATCCATCAATGCCGAGTTTGAACATTTCGCCGAATGGCTAACAGATGGTGAAACCATCAAGCGCGGTGATTTGCTGTCGATGGAGGCGCTATTAAAGATCGTCTTCGACAAACGCCGTTTTCTGGATGTATTCGAGAACTATATTTTATTCGCAGATACCGCGAACGGTCGGTCTAAAATCCTAGCCAAAAACCATCAATTCCTAGGCGTGAACCGTGCCATCGAAGCGATTGATAACCGTAATAAGTTGGACGGACGTTTAGGTGTGTTCTGGCATACGCAAGGATCCGGTAAATCCTTCTCGATGGCTTTTCTTGCTCGTAAAGTGCATCGCAAATTAGGCGGACATTACACTTTTCTGATAGTGACCGACCGCACGGATTTAGACAGGCAAATCTACCAAACCTTTGTAAGTGTAGGTCTTGCAAATAATGATAAAGACCCATGCCGTGCTAGCTCTGCTAAAGACTTACGTGAATTGCTTAGCCAACAAAAGAAAGTCATCTTCACGATGATCCAAAAGTTCACTGAAGCTGAGGCTGAAGGCGGTGTTTATTCTGAACGTGACAATATCATTGTAGTGACGGATGAAGCCCACCGTACTCAGTATGGAACACTAGCACTCAATATGCGCAAGGCGTTGCCCAACGCCAGTTTTATCGGCTTTACGGGCACACCGCTGTTTGACAATTACGAAGTGACCAAGCAGGTCTTTGGCGGTTATCTTTCCACCTATGATTTTCGACACGCAATAGAAGATGGCGCGACCTTACCGCTCTATTACGATGCGCGCGGCGACAAGTTGAATATCTCTGGCAATGGATTGAACGAAAGGTTGGCCGAAGCAATCGCCGAGGCAGAGGTTGATGATCCGGATGTCGAAGCGAAGCTGCAGGATGATCTTAAGCGCGAATATCATGTCGTGACAGCCGAGACACGGCTTAAGCATGTGGCGACAGATTTTGTGCAACACTATTCCACCAATTGGGAAAGTGGCAAGGCCATGTTTATTGCCATAGATAAGATCACTGCTGTGCGAATGTACAATTACATTCAGGAGGCTTGGGCTGAAAGTATCATGACACTTGAAAGCGATATGAAGTCTACTGCTGACGATCTAGAAAAAGCGGCACTTGAGCAGAAGCTTGTGTGGATGCGCACGACCAAGATGGCCGTCGTAGTCAGCGATGAACAAAATGAGGTGCGGAAGTTCCGTGATTGGGGTCTTGACATCGTACCGCACCGAAAGCGGATGAAAGATGGGTTCACGGTAACTGAAACCACTGGCGGACGTGGAGTTACAAGTCATCTTGATATTGAAAAGGCATTCAAGCGAGATGAGCACCCGTTTCGTGTTGTAATTGTCTGTGCCATGTGGCTGACCGGATTTGATGTGCCTGCACTCTCAACTCTCTATCTCGACAAACCATTGCAGGCTCATACCTTGATGCAGGCGATTGCACGAGCTAACCGTGTGAAAGAAGGCAAGAACAATGGCCTGATCGTTGATTATTGCGGCATTTTGAAACACTTGCGAAAGGCATTGGCAACCTTTGCAGGACATACAGGCGATGAGCCACTAACAGAAGTTGAAGGACCAGAGGTTGATCCTTTGAACCCAGAGGACACATTACTGAAAGAGTTGCAGGAAGCCATTGCCATCGTATCTGAACAGCTTAGCGATGAGGGTTTTGATTTGACGATCTTGCATGAATTTGAAGGTTTTGAGAAACTTGAAATACTCAAGCAAGTGAAAGAGATCATCAAGGCAAACGATGAGACACGGAAACGCTTTGAGATTAGTGCACGTGCTGTGTTTCGAAAATACAAGTCCTGCCTGACATTTGAAGGTGTCGAGCACTATAAGGCTTCATACCGAGCAATCCATTACATCTACCAATCCGTACAGGACGATAAGCAAAAAGCGAATACATCCGCAATCATCCAGAAACTCAATCAGATTGTCTCCGATGCCATTGATGTCATATCAGACAATGGTGATGAATGCATTTTCGATATTTCAGAGGTCAATTTCGACTTGCTACGTAGAGAATTTGCTAACAGCGATCGTAAGGCAAGTGACGTACAGGACATACGGTCGGTGTTGGAAGTGCGTCTTATCAAGATGCTCGAGATGAATCCGACTTTGATTGATTTCCGAGGGCGCTTTGACCAAATCGTATGTGACTATAACAAGGAAAAAGACAGGAACACGATTGAGGCAACCTTTGAGGCTTTGATGTGCCTGACAGTCCAAATGGAAAAGGCCGAGCGCGCACACGTCAAGTTAGGTCTGACGGCAGAACAAAAGCCAATTTTTGATTTGCTTACGCAACATGAAGACCTAACCAAACAAGATATTGAAAAAATCAAAAAGACATCAATTGATCTGCTGCAGACCATCGAAGACCGCATTCATTTCGTCCAAGACCTCTTTCAGAAGGAATCGACGCGTGATGACCTCAAAAGTAGAATTTATAATGTATTGTATGATGACATAACGGGTCTGCCAGCAGACAAATTCGATAATGAAGCATTAGACATGAAAACCAATGTCATTTTCAATTACTTTGAAAACAGATTCCTTGTGCAAGCTGCTTAATTTCGAATCTTGAGGGACGCATATCCTTATCCATAGATTTCAGAACGAATCGAATGATGTTTCGTGCATCTGACCCATTCTGACTTATCGTTGGTTGATCGTAGCCGTAGTACTTCCACTACCGAGACCATGTTAGTCAATAATTGGAAGACCGCTCGCAAGAGTTTTGTCGAAACCTGTTTTTTACGCTGATACTTTTGACACATTCAGGCCCAATGTGTTGCACAGTAAAAATCTTGCAATCGGAATTCCAGGTTCTGTTATCAAGTCGCCCAGTTCGATCGTTTACCGGGCTTCCCGACGCCTTCGAATTTGTTCTTGACGCTCCTCATAAGCCTCTTCTCTCTCTCGCAGTTCGCGCTGTTCCTCTCGGCGCTCTTGCTCCCGCTCTTGTTCTTCTCTTTCAATCATACGCTTGGCAGCTTCCTTAAATGACCTGGCTATCTCAATGTAGTCTTCAAAAATGTCAAAGCGTTCACGTTCGTTGGTATCAAGTTGCCTTTGGGCCTTTTCCAAGTATAGTTTTGCGTTATCGATATGTTCTTTTAATTCATACATGGCTGATTCCTCAATTTCTACGACTGGTTTTCACTAGCATTTTACCCCTCTTTGCCACTGTTTCATGAGTATTGATAAAGCATTTGGGGGGCTTGTCACGGTAGCTTATTTCTCGGACTCAATAGAATTATTCGCTCGCAGTAGGTTGTAATACCACCTTTCCCCGCCGGATCCAATGAATGCCAAAACCCAGCACCTTATCTTTCATGCTCTGTATAAGCCTATAATAGGTCTCAAGTTGCGGTCTGTAATGATTGAACGATTCTTCTGAATCTTCGACCTGATCGGATTTGTGATCAATAATCCACATTCCATCATCCGTTTCCAAAATCAGGTCTGCTGTTCCTGATACTACAGAGCCGTTGTCATCGAGACCCAGTAATGGTAACTCCCGATGGATTGCGGTTGCCGCAAAGTAATCTTTCATCCATTGTTCAAAACCGAAAACCCTCTCGACAATACGGTTTCGAGTATCCTTGCTCGTTTCAACTCCAGTGATGATCGCAATGTTTCCCGCTTGACCGGGGTTAGCCCCGAGAATCTCGAAACACTGGTGCAGATAATTCCCAAGTACCGGACCAGAGAGCCCAAGATCGAGATCCAACTCTTGAGAGTATTGAGCGGTTATCAGGGTTTGTCCAACCTCTGAAAGATTGCTAAAAGCAGTCATGCCAGAAGGAGTCACACTATCAGGAATTAGCTTCTCAGGTACTTTTCCCGGCTTGATCGATCTTCGACCTACGGCTAACAACTCTATTTCGATATTATTTCGAAATTCTTCGATCTCTTCAGGAAGTTCTGTCTCACCCTCACAAATCAAACAGGTAAACGTAGAACCACCGATAGATATTGTCATATCCGGTTTCGATACAGAGACTTTCTCAGCCAGTATTGACCAGTATGACAAAGTATCCTTGTCTGCTAAAAAACTAGGCCATTCAATAACTAGCTTTTCTCTGGCTCGGGTTAAAGCGACGTAAATCAACCTTCTGGATTCTAGTTCAAGTTTGACCTCCAGATCGGCTAGGAATTGGGCATTTGATTCCGAAGCAGTAAATTTTGGCGAATACTCGATCTGGGCTTTCTCAATAAGCTTGGACAAATCATCAAACGATTTATATCCTAGAGTCATGTTGGGCAGTGCTGGCGTTAGCCGCCTATCCATTCCGCAAACAAAAACCACAGGCCATTCCCGGCCTTTTGAACTGTGCCAGGTGACTAGTTGAACGGCATCTTCATCAACCACTCTAGGAGCCGGTTGGGTATTCTTACCGGCCTGCTCGATTTTTGCTTTCAGCCAGGCTAAAAAACTCTGTATTCCAGATCCATGATAGCCACCACTTACCAAGGCCTCTCGATTTGCATCCATGAACTCGCCTGCTTCGGCTTGCAGGCGCAGTAAGTTTGCTCGTGCTTGATCGGAATCAGGCCAGACTGATACGACATCAAAAAGCCCTAATGCTGCAAAGGTATCCGCAACCACTGCGAATATCGTTCGATCTTCAATAGAACTGGCTAGCTCATCCAACTGGACCAGAATCGGATCTTTGATCTTTTCGTTGGCGATTAACTGCTCCAAGGCAACTTTCATGTCTAAATGGCCCAACTCGGTAACAGACAGGTAAAGCGCAGCATGACGATCCTGTGGATTGGCAACATATGCCAGTGCCTGGCAGGCCAGTTGTACAATGCGGGATTCGTACCAGTCATCATCTTGCAACTGTACTCTAAGCCCCATACCGCGTAGTACATCTGCATACTGAGAAAGTATGTTATTGGTAGGGCAAAGTACGGCTATGTCACCGCCGCGCAGACCACGACTCTGCTTTGAGCGCCGATCAACAATTTGCTGTGTAGAATCATCTAGCAGGGTTTTGAGTCGTTCGCCAACGGATACGGCTCGAACTCTATGCTGACCTTTTTTCGCCTTTGCAGCGAAATCAATTAACTCAACTGGCTCTTGAGTACTACTTGCTCCTTGGGGTTCAAGTTGGACATAGTCTTCCCCAAATAAACCATGACCAACCGCATTGATGAAATGCATCAGATCTGGCTGTGATCGCCAGTTGCTGGTTAAGGGGATAGCCACATCCTGGTTCTGCTGTATGATTGCATCAAACAATCGTGGATCCGCACCCTGAAAACCCATAATTGCTTGCTTCAAGTCGCCTACGATTAACGTCGGCACACCAGCATCTTTGAGCTGCCAAAGAAGCGCAAACTGAAGCGGGTTTGTATCCTGAAATTCATCAACAACTAGACAATCGATTCGCGAAACCAACGTATCTAGCACATCAGGATGGGAGCGCAACATATCTGCCGCCATAGCAATCATATCGCCATAATCCACCAATCCTGCTTCACGTTTCGCTTCCGCATAGTGAACCAATACATCTTTCCCGGCAGCAATCAAGGCACGAATATGCAATTCCGCCTGCTCTAAAGGGCCTGGGTGTGTCGGTAACGCATTAGCAGCTTCAATAACTCCGCCAGACAGCTTTTCATAGTCCTCGGGTAGTTCACATCCCCGCTTTGATTGCCGCATTCCACGTAGTCCTTTCCACAACTTCCAATCGGAACGAAGACCACTGTCGGCCGTTGCGGCTTTCAGATTTTTGAAGTCTTGTTGAAATTGCTCTTTTACCGTTTTATTATTCCCAAACTCCGTGGCTAGGCTTACTGGATATGCCTTAAGAAGTTGCTCGATCTTGCGGGATAAAGTCTCGGTTAACTGATCTGCATTACGAGTAATGCCATATCGGTCTCTTATCCAGTTAACCGCAAACTCCGCATATGTGTCACTCTCCTCGGTCCAACCCGCAGACCGAAGCAACATGACGATCCGGAGCAAATCATCTCGGAAAATGTCCTCTGCACCCTTCTTGGAATTGAAATCAAAGTTGTAACCAAATTTACTGAGATCTGAGGTGATAGCATCGGCTTTGTCGGTACGTGAGAGTGCAAGTCGAATGAGGGTATTTTCTTCATCTTCGTTTAACAGTCTCGGCTTTGGTGATAGCCCCACATCGAAGGCAAATTCTGTGAGCAAACGCAAACCAAAGCCGTGTATCGTGGAGATATAGGCCTGATCCAGTTGTAATGCATCTTCCAAACGACCAAGACTGAGCAATTTGGCACGGATGCGTTCACGCAATTCGGCAGCAGCAGCTTCCGTGAAAGTCACCGCGACAATCCGCTCAGGAGCGACAAGCCCATCAACTACCCAGTTACCCAGTTGGTGTTGGATCGTGTGCGTTTTCCCGGAACCGGCTCCAGCAGGGATAATCGTCAAAGGTGGTAATATCATTCGACCTCCCTGGCTTTACCGGGGATGATAAATAACGGTATCAAGGGACTGTTATCTAGCGCGTACGGCTCGATGCCAGCTTGCCGACCAAAAAACTCTCGATCTCCTTCCCGATTCAAATACAATTGACCCTCTCCAACCTCCTTCAGACGCTTCCTGATCAAATCCATCGCCATCTGTGACACGTCATTTTCAAAAACCTCCCAGCCCGGAATCGCCCGAGATCCCCTAACCAGTGCATCAGAAAGAGAGCTCTGATCATTGGTCATGAAATAAACAATACCAGTATTTCTCATTAACCGGAGTTTTTCTAGTAATACGGTATTTTCTTCATTCTTTGGTGCCCCCGTTTGTAGCATGGTGCGATACAGATTTGCCTGACAGTCATAGCCTTTTTGCATCCGAGGTCTACGGCTTCTTGCACTGGATTTTTTATAATCCACCACTAGCAATCGGTCATCGGGCAGACCCAACAAAATGTCCGCTTGACCATGAATGGGGATACCATCAAGCGTTCCCGCTAACCATTCTTCCGTACCTAGCACTTCTGCATTCAACATCGTCAGTATTTCACACCAGGACAAGGCCGCATTTTGAATACTGGATGCCAAATGTTTACGTTCGACCTGCCATTGTGCAGAGCGAAGAAATGGAGCATAAAACCGCATGGCTGAATCCAAAAGCGGTACAATCTGTGCACTGATAGACTCTGATTCAGGGATTAAATTTATTGTCTGAAAAAGCTGTTCAAAAACATGGTGGGTCAATGCGCCCTGCAGCATTACATCTAGGCGTTCGGGTTTCCAGCCCAATGGCTCTGCATTGATCCGACGCAGCAACCAAGCCAAGCGGGACACCATAAGAGTTTCCAGGCTACTGGGCGACTCAGGCTTTATATTACCTTGCTCATCTAACCGAAGTGCAAGCAGGTCAAAGTCAAACTGGATGTCTTCAACGGCAAATTCTCTTGGAGGACTTGGATGGCATATTTCAGCTGGCGGTACGAACTGCACTCGGTCTCGATCTGTAGCAACATCCATCTCAAGAATTAATGATTCTGCGTCCTCGAAAGTGCAAAATAACTCAAACATGAACACCAACGACTCAGACGGTGATTTTGCTGCTCCCATAGGATTCCTGCGAGGAATTACAAACGTCAAGGAGTCACTGACTGCCCCCAACTGGCGCTTGAATCTCGCTCTGCGGTCATGCAGTTGCTCGGAAGGGATCGTAATTGTGAGTCCCAAATTTTCTCGGATGACAGCCAAATCCTCAGACACAAAGACGGTGGAGTCTTTGCTCGCTAGTGGATAATGGCCAGACGAAAAACCCAACACAATCAGGAAACGAACTGGGCGCCATGGCTCATGTCCCTCTCGCCAGACTGTGACACCCTCCAGATTGAAATCCGTTGTTGCACTGGTGCTGATATTTTTCGGGCTTGATATACGGCGTAACGAAGCCCAATCAATGTCCAATTTACCACGTAGGACTTCGCAGAGCTCCTCCGCTATTAACTTCGCCCGATCAACATCGCTGTTAAATTGCTCACCGCCATCTAGCATTTCCACAAACGTCCGAATTGCAGCTACTAATGAATCTGGTCTTTCATCACCCTCCCGAAGCAGATCTAGCATTCGCCGGGCAGACTGAGTCGCTGATCGAAATGGTTGTAATTGATAGTCGCCATCCATCACTGTCTGAGCCAACACCGCACCCTGCTCTTTTGTCCAGGGCATTAAGGGAGACGACAAGCAAGCCGATAGGGCCATTGCAGGAGAAGGTTTCTGTCGACAGTACAAAAAATGGAATACTGTCTCTTTGCCCAAGTCCCTCTGCCAATGATCGACTGACAATCCAGAAAGAGGAATACCGGCGGTAGTAAATGCATCGTTAACCGCCAGCGAATATTCAAATGTATCTGGAACAAGCAGGCCTATTTCAGAAGCTAATAGCCCCGAATTTTCCAACAGTATCTGCTGCGCCATACCGGCAGCAACTTCCGCGGCTTGAAGATCATCTCTAACACCTAGCCACTGCACACTCGGATCTAATGAGATCTTTTCAGATGACGCTGAAAATAGGTGTTTTTGCAGAAATTCAAGACTGCTCCCGGGAACCTCGGGGGGAATATCAGTCCTCAGTGAGTCTAGAGACTCAAACAATTCTGCTGTTGGATCGAGATCCGCGTCTTTGTTCAGTTTCTTGATCAGTTCTGCCTGCCAACAGGTTAATACTGGGAATTCGTCTAGATGGTAAATTAGTAATTTTCGTATTGCGTTAGTGGAATCTGCAGTGATTAACTGTTGTATGGTTTCTAACTGCTCCGGTAGCCTGCCATCTAGCTCAACGAGTAATCGTGCTATATCTTCAACATGCTTTCTCGGTCGCTCGGGAAGCCGATCAAGACAGGTCCCTATAAATCCATTTTCGTCACTGGGATGAGTTCCTCCAACAAGGAGAAATAACGCGGCTTCCACTTCCGATGCCGTTTCCTGGGGCGCCACTTCAAGACTTTGTGACCAGAATGCACCGACAACATTTTTTAGTGCGCGGGAAAAGACCACTTCCCAGTCACTCGATCGCTTCGAAATCAAATAAGCCCCTCTAGCCTGTTCTATCAGTTCTGGCCATGTACCTATCTTTACGCCCATGCACGGAGTTTGTGTAGCGATTATTCGACGCAGGCGGCGTGCTGCGTTACCATCTGGAACCAATAAAAAATGGACGAATGGTTTCATTTACGAGTCTGTTTTTCTATGAAAATTTTCTTTACCTTATCCTAAGAGTTGAATTGGTAGTCCCTTACCCTCTAATGTATGAATAGAGGGCATTGTATAACTGAAGTTACAAGCCCAAACCTGGAAATCTTATAATGGTTGATAACTCAGACCTACAAAAAACTTTGATATACAAGGTATTGGATGAATTTTCATGCTTTCTTTTATTGGATTAGGCATTTATTCTATTGGAATCTATATTGCATCAGTTAGTAAATTTGGTAAATTTCAATAAAATCATAATTGATAAGGTATGAGTTCTGGTCGGGCCTTAACCGAGTTGAAAAATACTCCAATTCATTGCCCTCTTCAATAAAGTAGCTTGCACGAGGCTGTGACTTTCCGAAATACTTGGCTGTATGAAATCCTCTTGAGTAGCAAAGACAATCTGCGGGCCTTGTTTGAACTTGTGCGCTCGTTCTCATTCTATCGAAGATTTGGAAGTATGATTTCTCTTAAAAGACAAAACATAACTGCCGAGTAGATGAGGCGTGGTTATACCCTCATCTACTCGGCAGTTGATTATCAAGCCTCAGTTCTGGCTATGCTAGGTTATGGGTTTCTTCATAACTTCGTTTAACAAACAACCCGCTTTTATTCCTTCTTTGCTCTAGGGTGTGAACGATCAAACACCTTTGCTAAATGCTGAAAATCCAAATGGGTATAGATTTGAGTAGTCGAGATATCGGAATGACCCAGCATTTCCTGAACCGCCCGCAAATCTCCACTTGATTCGAGCAAATGACTAGCAAATGAATGACGTAAAGCATGTGGATGAATATGTTGGCTGAACCCCTTTCTTTTCGCCCACTCGGTTAAGCGAAACTGAATACCTCGAACACTCAGCCTACTACCCCGAAAATTAACAAATAACGCCTTCTCTCCTAGATTTGCATACTCACTTCGACGTTCCAGCCAGTCCCTGACAGCAACACGAGCCATGGTTCCAACCGGAACGATTCTCTCCTTGCTACCCTTACCAATCACTTTTACCTGATTTTCCGCAAAATCAATCGTATCATTGTCGATCGACGCAAGCTCGGAAAGTCTAAGACCTGAAGAATAAAACAATTCAATAATAGCTCGGTCACGAACGATATTTGCCGGCGTTTCTTCATCAATTTTCTCATCCAACAGGGTGTTTAAATCATCAACGCTAAAGGTATTGGGTAAGTTCTGAGATGCTTTTGGAGCGCTGATTCCAGTAAATGGATTCGACTTGACCGTTTTTTCATTGATCAGAAAATGAAAGAATTTTCGACAGGATGAAAGCATCCTCCCAATTGATCGAGGGGAATGTCCACGCTGAAATAGACGCGCTGGGAATGCTCTGGCCATTGGGTCGTTTACTTCTGACCATTTAGAAATATCTCCCCTCTCACCCAGAAACCGCTCTAGAAGGACTAAATCTTGATAGAATGCCTTTATAGTATTGTCGGAATATCTGCCCGATTTTTCGATACTATCGATAAACTGCTCAATACTGTCAATAAGTTCACTCAACTGCCTGCCGTTTTCCGCCCAAATAACTACCGATTAGACTTCCAATTCGATCCAAATACAGAACGCCTAGTTCTGGATGGAACCGCTTGATATCAGCTGAACCAAACACGATTACCCCAACAATATCGTCACTGTGTAGAATGGGCACGAATGCACAAGACCTGATCGACTGTTCTTCTTCACCGAAAATTTGTTGAAGTAAAGACTTTGATACTCGATCATCACAGACACTACTACGATGAGCAACTCTTTGTCGAATTTCGTCATAAAGTTTCGGCGTATCCTTATTGGCAAGCGACTCTTCAAATACAACCACGCGTTCAATATCAAATTCTTGCCCTAGCAGATTGGCAACAAAATCGATTGGATCCTTGCTCGGATCCCCCTGACCTAGCAGGATATTGCTAAATCCAGCCAACATGTCCTGCATCTGCTCAAGATTTTTCGTAACTTCCAGAATATATTGTATCGTTTTGTTCTGTTCCTCTTGACGGTCGCTTAATGTTTCAATTTGCTTCTTCAGAAAAACATGACTATGCTCCTCATCAGCCGGGACAAAGTCTGCAAATAGGTTCCAGTTGTTGGTGATAAAATCTGGGTTCTGCTTAAGAAAACAATAAACTTCTTGCGGGTCAAGATCAAAAGATTTTTTATTTTTTTTCCGTTTTTCCATGATATTTCAACGAGAATTTCAGGTTGCTCAACAGTAGATCAATTTCAAACCTTGCGCCATTGTTTATTACCACGGTGATTGTACAACCTTGTTTCTAAAGTGTCACACCGCTATCACCTGATAACTCAATCTGCCCTTGAAAAACCGTTTCAACCGAGCCAGTCAAGCGCACCGGATCTTGTTCAGATGGCCATTCTACGGTAACACTTCCACCAGGCATGTTTACCACAACCTGCCGATCGAGAATACCCTCCCTAACTCCACATAAAACCGCTGCGCAGGCTCCACTTCCACAGCCAAGCGTATCACCACCGCCTCGTTCAAAAACTCGTAAATTGATTTCATTGGGGGCAATGATCTGCCTGAATCCGACATTCACCTGCTCCGGAAAAGCCGAGTGAGCCTGAACACGTGGACCTAACCATTCAAATTCTGTTTGCTCACAGTTAACCACGTCGATCACACAATGTGGATTCCCAATTGACACTGCCGCAAACTCAATCTCCCTACCTTCAATCACGATTGCATATTTCAGTTCTTCGGAATCCATAGAAATAGGAATCTCTGTTGGATGAAACTGGGGAAATCCCATACTGGCTGTTACCGTTTGATTGGAATGAATTGAGATTTCCATATTAGTAGTAATCGTCTCAACCGCAATGCTTGATCCTCGCATCAACCCCTGATCTCGTAAAAATACTGCAAAACATCGGGCTCCATTTCCGCATTGACCAACTTCACTTCCGTCGGAATTAAACACCAACATTCTGAATGCATCAGGTCGTTCAGAGGGTTTTGCAATGATGATCTGATCGCATCCAATACCATAATGACGATCGGCAATTCTCTTCGCAAAATCTGCTGTCATTCTGATATCCTTTTGCACTCCATTAATCATAACAAAATCATTACCCAAGGACTGCATCTTGGTGAAGTCTAAAGCGTTGCTGTTCATTCTGACATCAACCGTATATCGACTACATTATTTCGTTTGTTAGCACCCATCTCAATCAAGCAACTATATGGACAAAAACACCAGTCTCACAAGAATCTATGAAAGGGTTCAGTCGTTTCCTTCCATATTGAGGATCATAATTGGAATCGCGTTACTCATTGGAGGGATATTCGGCATGTTACCAATACTGGGTTTTTGGATGTTTCCACTTGGTCTGATCATCTTGTCTATTGACTTTCCTTGGGCTCAACGAGCTTATCGGTATCTAGAAGAAAAGATTGAACAGTATGTGAAAACTCGGAAGGGGAAAAAGGGAAAGCAGTAACCCCTATTAAATCAAACGAATCAACACGTACACCATGAACCCTCTCAACTTTGCCCAGATTCTACTTCAGACCCAATAATTCGCATACCCTTAAGTAGATTAATTGCTTGTAACAGTTGATTGTCAGACCGTAGTCTCTGAGCAAGGGTCGTTTCTGAACGCCCAGCACCCTCTTCAGATTCAGAGTCATCAACCGCTAGTTCCTGACCCTCTGCGAGACCATAGTCCCCAACTCCAGTCAACTGTGCAGTAATATCAGGCGAAATCCCTTTTTTCTGTATCACTCTATCATTGGGGGTCAGATAAAGTGAGGTCGTCAACTTTAATGCACGGCCATAGTTTATTGGGATAATCGACTGTACAGATCCTTTGCCAAACGTTTTGGTACCCACTATCACCGCCCGTTTATGATCCTGAAGAGCCCCGGCAACAATTTCAGAAGCGGATGCAGAACCACGATTGACCAGAATGATCATTGGCTTGGCTTCAAGAATATCACCGGGCTTCGCCGAATAAGTTTTGCTTGAAGATTCAATACGACCCTTAATTGTAACAATATCTCCACCATCAAGGAACATATCACTGATTTCAACAGCGCTCGAAAGAATACCACCGGGATTATTCCGAAGATCAAGAACTAGTCCATCCAAACTACCCTCGTTATCATCGACAAGCGTTTTGATTTGTACCCTCATATGTTGAGCGGTCCCGCTCTGGAAACTCGAAAGTCGTAGATAACCCAGTCCAGGCTCCAACAATTCACCTCGTACACTCCTGATTTGAATCACTGACCTGATCAAATCGACCTGGATAAGTTCAGACACTCCTTCACGTTGAATGGTTAACTCGATCGGCGTACCAGGCTCACCTCGCATTTTGCTCAACGCATCACTGAGCGGCATGTCCAAAACTGCATCGCCGTCTATCTCAACAATAAAATCACCCGACTGCAATCCGGCTTCATCAGCAGGAGTACCATCAATCGGCGCTACAACCTTGATCAACCCATCTTCCTTGGTCACCTCAATGCCAAGTCCCCCAAACTGGCCATCGGTATCGGTCTGCATTTGTTTGTATCCCGCTGGCTCAAGAAATGCTGAGTGTTCATCCAAGCCAGCCAACATGCCATTGATCGCATGCGTTAGCAAATCTTTATCTTCAATTTCCTCTACATAATCAGCTTTGATCTTACCGAAGACTTCGGCAAACATCTGTAATTCTTCAATCGGCAAGTCATCGTCTTTTTCGGTGGCCTTGAGTTCAGGTGAAATGACTATGGCAATCCACAAAAAAGACCACAGAGATCGTTTAACAAGTGTTTTCATAACTTAGGACTCACTCACGTAGGTATGATCGTAACAGATTAGTAATTATATATAATGGGAGTGCTTGAAGTGTGTACAAATGAACCAAATTCGATAATTGATTCTAAAATTGTCCTAGTGCTAGACTTTGACCTCATATAATCCGTCTGTTGCTAACGATCACACTCATTTTGACTGAAAAATACTTTTCTAGTGTAGGGCTTTTGAAATGCCAAATAATGAACGTTGTCTTTTTTGAACATTCATCTGAAATTATTGACTCAATACTGATAGAACATGAACGCTGAGCAGGAAATACAGAAGTACAAAGTAGAAAATGAGCCTTATTACTCAGAGCTCGGCAATGAAATTGAGTTGTTTGAAGCCTCCTACGGTAACCAAATTCCAGTCCTATTGAAAGGTCCAACGGGCTGCGGTAAGACTCGATTTATGGAATATATGGCGTGGCGTTTGAAGCGACCACTCATCACGGTATCTTGCCATGATGACCTAACTGCGGCCGATCTTGTCGGGCGTTTTTTGATCGTTGGAGGAGAAACTCGCTGGTCAGACGGCCCACTGGCCCGTGCTGTGCGGGCAGGTGGTATTTGCTATCTCGATGAAATTGTTGAAGCTCGCAAGGACACCACCGTAGTAATTCATCCTCTAGCAGATGACCGACGTGTATTACCGATTGAAAAAACTGGTGAACTATTAGTTGCCCCTCCAGAATTCTGTCTTGCTATTTCATACAATCCCGGTTATCAGAGTGTCCTCAAGGATCTTAAGCAAAGCACACGCCAACGTTTTGTATCAATCGAATTTGATTATCCGAATATCCAAATTGAAACCGAAATTGTGGTAAAGGAATCGGGGCTTGATAAGGATACCGCAACCCGACTAGTTAAATTTGCCGTCATGACCCGTAACCTCAAAGGAAATGGGCTGGAAGAAGGGGCAAGTACCCGTCTTCTAGTCCATGCTGCGAAATTGATGACTTCTGGTATGTCACCATCCTCAGCATGTCGAGGAGCAATCTGCGAAACACTGACTGATGACCCCGATATGCTGAAGGCTGTCTCAGAGTTGAGTACTTCATTATTCTAAACAGCGCATGATAACGTTCTCTATTCGGCATTCAGTAACTGCACATTTTTGCGCTATCCTGCTTGCTTTTGGCCTGATCTTGGTGGGATGTACACCAGTACCCATTGAACAATCCTCGGAATTGCCTCCGACTGATGAGATAGAAACTCCCCAAACAACGGAAGAACCCCTTCAGGAAGCGATTCCGATTGAAACACCGGAGATTATACTGCCTGAACCGGAACTTGAACCCATACCACCGGAACTCGAGGAACGCCCGGTAACCACTTTTGGACTGCAAAATGAAGAGCAGGTTATCTCACTGGACGATCCATGGAAACTGGTTGAGCAAGCCAACTCATTACCCGCAGAAAGAGCTCTGGGACTGCAAATCAGAGCAATTGAGGAATTTCTCAATCTAAATCAAGTTGAATTTGCGATAACTACCCTTCGGTCATTGGCTATGTATCCTGAAACAATCGATGACCGGTTCCATGTTGAAATTCTGCGTGGACGTATCCTACTCGCCCAAGGAAACACCAAAAGCGCATTGGCTAAATTGACACAAATAAACCTTGAGCCGATCTCCAACCAATCTCTCAGAATTCGATATTTCGAAACACTTGCCAACGCTTATGCGGCGGATGGAAAAAACCTTGATGAGATAGCAATAATCATCGAGATCCATGATTTGTCCGATGACGAGGCAAGAATTGATTGGCAAAAGCAAATTATCGAGAAAATTCTCAATCTGAACCCTCTTGATCGTTCACTCCTCGCCCATCAATCGATGCATGCCAATACTTCAGGGTGGATTTCTCTAGCTGAAACACTCGATTATGATCGTCCTGAATTTCTATCCACTGATTTTCTTGACTGGAGAAAATTCTATCCAGACCATCCAGCCAACCTTGATTCACTGACCCTCAGCCAAGAACCCTATGAATTAACGAAGTACCAGCGAATTGCTCTGCTACTCCCGTTGACTTCAGATGTTGGTTCAGCTGCTCAGGCATTTTATGATGGCTTCATGGATGCTGCTTCCCGCTATCAGTCGAACTCTCAAGCCGATATTGTTTTGTATGATATCGGGAATTCGACTGGACTGAGTCGCATTTACTATCGAGCTGCCATTGATGATGGGGCAAATCTGATCGTAGGCCCACTGGGAAGTGAGGCCGCCAACTCCCTTTTGGAAGGATTCACTGGAGAAATCGATACCCTGATGGTCACAGACATCTCCGACCAGACCAATTTACCTCGACTGTTTGCGTTTAGCCTGTCACCAGAAGAAGAAGCGAAATTGGTTGCAAAAAAGGCCTGGAATGATGGACATCGACAAGTAACTGTGTTCAGATCTGCTAACTCATGGGGAAATCGTGTTGCCAGCGCATTTGTTGAATATTGGGAGTCAATTGGAGGTGTTGTCGTCAAAAACGAATTTTTTCAGACTGACCAAGTTGACTACTCGACAACCATCCAGAATTTTCTCGGTATCGACACGAGTATCCAACGGCGCAAATCTCTTGAAAAAATTCTCGATCAACGACTGAAATTCGCCCCTAGGCGCAACGAGGACATGGATTTCATCTTCCTTGCTGCCAATTCCACGTTGGCTCGAATTGTCGTACCGCAACTCCGATTTTTTCAAGCTCATAACTTGCCGGTATACGCCACCTCTTATGTGTATTCCGGCACGCCAAATCCTGAGCTCGATGCAGACCTAAATGGGGTAATCTTCCCAGATATGCATTGGATGCTTCAGGGTGTAGAGACCTATCGCCGATTAAGGACTGAACAGGATTTGGCTGAAATATCTGTTGAAAAAGAGGTCTCAGAGGAAGAATTCATAGCTGATCTGTCTGAAGGGGAGAGTGATCAGTCAGAACTCGATCAGCAACCAAAAATCGGTCAAGAGGAAAATCCCGAGCAGGATACCCAACCTCTTTTGGAAGATCTTGCTAATTCCGATACCCCAGATCCCTCTCCTGATCTAGTTGGCACTCAATCAGTCGAGACCGAAGAGGAAAACACTGACCAAGTTAATACCCTAGCCAATAATCTCGCACCCTACCGAAACACTGGACTCGACCGGATTTATGCTTTGGGTCTGCAAAGCTTCTTACTCGCTCCTCGTTTGAATGCTCTCAGGAATGATCCTACACTCCAATTCTCAGGACCTGCGATGACTGTAAGTCTGGCCGAAAACGGCGAAGTGTTACGTCAGCCGTTATGGTTGGTATTTCGTGAGGGACTACCAGATCGAATTCATAAACTGACGAAATAATGAAGTTTGCCTTGGCAAACAATCTACAGTTTTATGACGAGTAGCCAGTGTTACTTTTGGGAACGGCTGCCTCGTCGTTTGGATGTTTTGGGTTTTGCTTTCTTGATCAATTCTTGACATTCTTCAAGGGTAACTAATTCAGGGTTTTTAATCTCCTTGGGTAATTTCACATTCTTTTTTCCATCGGTCACATATGCGCCATACCGACCGTTCAACACCTGAATTTTGTGTTCTGAAAATACTTTAATCTGGCGATTCGCATCAAACTCTCTCTTTTCTGTAATCAGTTCAATTGCAGCCTTTATATCAATAGTGCCAGGATCCTGATTTTGTTTCAGTGAAGCGTTGTCTTTACCGCACTTCACATATGGACCATAACGCCCCATGTTTACAGTTATATCCTCTCCTTCCTGATTCTGACCAAGTTTTCGTGGAAAAACAAACAGCGCCAGTGCAACCTCAAAAGTGATTGAGTCTAGCTTTTGATCTGGAAGCAGGCTTGCAAATCGTGGTGGTTCAGAATCGTCTTTTGAACCAATTTGCGCATAAGGACCATAACGTCCCAAACGAACGGAAACGGGTTTGCCGGTTTTTGGATCATTACCCAATATCCTGGCCTGATTAACGTCAGCACGAGTTAGAGTTTCATCCTTTTCCGTCACCTGTTTCGAAAAGTCCACCCAGAAATGTTTCATAAACTCTTTCCACCTTTTCTCTCCTCTAGAAATTGCATCGAGTTCGCTCTCCATCTCGGCTGTAAATTCATAATCCACATAGCGAGTGAAGTGCTCAGACAGAAATTTATTGACGATCTTGCCCGTATCCGTTGGTTTAAATCGTCTAGCTTCCAGTGCTGCATACTCACGGTTTTGCAAAGTGCTAATGATTGATGCATATGTAGATGGCCTTCCAATACCGTGACTTTCTAGGGCCTTTACAAGACTTGCTTCATTATACCGAGGCGGGGGTTCTGTAAAATGCTGCTCAGCCTTCATACCAAGCAATTCAACTCGCATTCCCTGTTCAAGATTTGGCAAGAGTACCTCTTTCTTTTCCGAATCTGCCACATCATCCTGATCTTCCAAATAAACAGACATAAATCCCGGAGTTCGAATGATTGAACCGCTTGCTCGGAATATACCCGCTTGTTGTTTCGTCTTTGTGGTTTGCTGAACAGAATCATCCGAACCTTTGATCCTTTTTTCGCCTGTTGGACCTGTTCCGAAGTCAACAATTGTTGTATCAATGATCGCAGGGTTCATCTGGCTCGCTATGGTCCGGTTCCAAATTAACTGATAGAGTTTATGTTGGTCTTCTGAGAGAGCGTGCTTAAGAGTTCTCGGATATCGCATTGCCGATGTTGGCCGGATACCTTCATGGGCTTCTTGAGCATTTCGGGTCTTGTTTGAGAAATAGCGAGGCGATTTTGGCAACATTTCAGCACCATATCGAGCGGTAATTGCCTTTCGAATTTCCGCGATGGCCATTGAAGATAACGAAACCGAGTCGGTTCGCATATAAGTGATTAATCCAATTGTCTCACCGTCTACATCAACACCTTCATACAACTGCTGTGCGACCTGCATGGTTCTGCGGGCTGTGAACCGAAGCTTCCTTGCTGCTTCTTGCTGCAAGGTTGAAGTTGTAAATGGAGGGGTTGGGTTACGTTTTTTTTGTTTTCGAACAACGTCTAGTACGGTCAGATTTCCATTGGCCGCTTCTTCTAATGTCTGCCGAACAACCGTTGCCTGTTTCTCTTCGTGAATGGTAAATTTCTGTACTTTCTCACCCGCATAAACATGAAGTCTTGCTGTGAATTTTTGATCGCCTTGAGATACACCGGCGTCAATGGTCCAGTACTCCCTAGGTTCAAAAGCCTCGATTTCCTGCTCCCGCTCACAAATCATACGCAGTGCTGGGCTCTGGACTCGTCCTGCCGAAAGCCCAGCATGAATTTTTTTCCACAAAAGCGGAGAAAGATTAAAACCAACAAGATGGTCAAGAGCTGAACGAGCGAGTTGGGCTTCAACTAGGTTGTCAGAAATATCACGAGGGTTTTTCACAGCTTCCTGAATTGCAAGTGGTGTAATCTCGAAAAACTCAACTCGATATACTGGCTTGGAGCCAATGGCTTTCTTTTCCTTTAGTAGTTCAAGCAAGTGCCAAGAAATTGCTTCTCCTTCTCGATCGGGGTCAGTTGCAAGATACAAGGCATCCGATTTTTTCATTTCCTTGATAATTGCATCAACATGCTTTTTGTTCTTGTCGATCATCTCAAAACGCATGTTAAAGTCCTGTTCAGGGTTAACTGCTCCATCTTTGGCTAGCAGTTGTCTAACATGTCCATAGGAAGCCAAGGCTTTAAACTCCCCATCTAAATAGCGAGTGATTGATTTTGCTTTTGCTGGGGATTCAACAATAATTAGCGGGCTACTCATATATCTTTACAGTCGTTTCCAGTTTGTTCAGAATGTGTCTTTTGATCAGTTTCGAATCTCTTAATGCAGATTTTGATATGCATTCTCTGCTAGCATGCTCTCTTCCAGTCTGGTCAAACCCAAATCTGCTGGATAATGTTTTAGAACCACCCGAATAACCCATTTAACCAAATCTAGATCAATCGTCTCGGCTTCCAGAAACATCAATTGATGAATGACCATTTCTCGAGCAACTGTATCCAGCATCCCCGCTTGTTCAAGACTCATGATATAACTACGAATAATGACTGGAAGATGTTGAGTTTCCTCATCAACATAATATCGAACACCTAGTTGGTCGCTCTCTTCACATTCACTATCTTGATGGTCGCTGACTACGTCTTCAGCATCTAATTGACCAAGAAAGGTCAAATTCTGTATCCAGAAAAAGGCTTGATCAATCGTATTTTTATCAAACCCTATTTGTTGAAGTTGGTCAACTACATTTTTCTGTTCAACCACGGTTCGACCAATATAAAACTCATCGTCATCCTTTATTAAATATCTCAAAACATCGGAAATATTATTAGTCATAAGCTGTTATTACCTGAACTCAGTATATAGGTCCATTACTCGCTTGTTCCAATTGAGCCATTAGATTTAGGAACATTACCCGAACTATGGTGAGATTCAACTCCAAACTCAGATTTACCTATTGTGGAAACTTTAACCTTTCCAATACAATAACATACAAGGCACTCGAGTAATTTCCTGTTTTCTATTGTTAAATTCTGGATTCACAAAAAAACCGGTATCATCCGTTCTCAGATTTTCAGAATCGAAGGCCTACACATCCAACAGTTCAGGATCACCATTGGAAGATATCCTATGATTGAAGCTACTAATAACGCATCCAAGCTGATCATTCGCCACTCATAATGGCGGCACATTGTAAACCAAAATAATTTTTCCATATATAGTGCTTGCCGGAAAACCCATAATCATTAATTAAACTATTGATATTATATGTTATAATGACTTAACTATAATTTGAAGAATTGCCGGATAAAGCGATTTTAGGGTAAAAGTGTCAAAGAATTACAAATCTTCGTCTATTTTGAGCAAAAAATCTTGAGAGTAGGACAGCATATACAGATGGAAATCAGCGAAACCGGGATTGAAGATATTGAACTGAACCTAAAATCACGAGATGACATCCCGGCGTTCCTCAAGTATTAAATAGAAAATTCCCTTATCTCCCTACCTTTTACTTTGTTGCCAAAATGATAGTAATGAGCACATTCCCAATCCCAAGGTTTCGCTTTTGTCGTTGGTCCACAATCTGATGGACGATGAGATCCAAACATTCTTTTTCCATTCCAGTGGATGACCGCTTCTATGGGGAACTTATCTTCCGGTTGTCCGGGGATTACCCATAGCGAATTCTGGTGTACTTGAACTTCGTTTCTTATAGCATTTCCAAGCTTCGTATGCTTGTGCCTATGATGCACCTAGCATTGCCGCAAGCAGAGCAGCTATGATCGTGAATTGTTTCATTCTCTTTTGAAATTTTCTGATAACGAAATAAGTAGACACTCATCAGATTAAATCTAAACTCATGTTTCGGACTTCATTTTTGCCGAAATAATCAAATAAACTATTGAAATAAGTATAAA
>JAPOUQ010000034.1 GCA_026708585.1 Gammaproteobacteria bacterium | reverse complement strand
GCTCGTCTGCATGTCCACCAGCGTTTTGACTGCATCTCTATTTGCTTGTGGATCAATAAGAATCTCGAGTTGGGCGTGCTTGAGACGTTCATCGATGCCAGCCTCGCCGATTGAAAATACTGACCGGACAGGGGCAATATCAAGTAACAAATTCGATGAATGTTGAAATTGTGATCGGATTGAGTTGCTATCCAGTGTGCGTACGATCCATGGCGTGCGATTTTGCCGAGCGATTCGACTGATCAAGAGATTGTTCTGGGAGAGTAACTGTAACCCCTTTCGGAAGCGATTGAACAGGGCTTCAATCGATTCATCCGGCTCTCCCTCGTAAATGAACAGCATATCCAATTCGGCATCAATGAATGCCTCTCCTCCTCCTAAATCGCCTAGCAATGCAACCATGATTGTGCCATCCAACCGTTGCAATCGGTAATTCTCATATACTGCTGACAAAGTGGAATTTATCGTGGCCTCTGCTATGTTTGATAAGGCTTCACTAGCTTCGACTGGAGTCAGATTGCCCAACACTACATGCATATACAATTGAAAAGCCTTGTCGTTCGACCATTCCCGAATCGCCTCTATGACTTCCCTGACACCTCGTGCAGGCAAGACTGATAATCTCGACTTCATTTCAACTACATCCTGTTCATGTGTCCAATAGACACGGGCTAGACCTCGACGCGCAAGGCTTTCAGATTCCACATCGGGCCCGAAACCTTCGGGAAGATTTAGGTCCGTGAACTCACGGGTTAACAATCCGTCAAGTAAGTGCGGGTTGCTATCAGCCATGGCTATAAGACGAGGCGATGCCGCATGAATTTTTTCGATTTCTTCAAACGCATCGGGTCGAGCTCGATATGCGATGCTGTCGTAAACGCTCCAGTTGGTAATTTCGGGATAGAAATGCGCTCTCCATTCGTCGACTAAAGGATCCATTGTTTGAAACCAGCGTTTGGGGGAAAAGACAAGATTTCCCATAGCAGAGTAGCTTCCAGGCAGCTGGGGAGCTTGTTCCGGTCCGCTGAATTGGAGAAGTGGATAGAGGCGTGAAGCAAAGATATGGTGATCAGCATGTCGCTGTGCGTTGTAATAAAACCAGTTTGACAACTTGTAAGCAATGCTCCATGAGTGTCTTGGTTTTACAGGTTCATAGCGACCATTCGGCAGGCGAATTCGCTGCAGCCCATAGTGCTGCATATAATCAACCATTCTTAACTGGACTATCCCAATGGCCGAGATGGTTGCAAACGCCAATATACCCATTCCTCCACCGACCCAATAGGCAAACGAGTACCAAATAGCGGTTTTTACAAGGTAGCGCCAGACCGGATTGGAATGATGCCAGACCGGCAAGCGCCTCCTCTTCAACCGATCCCGTTCCGTGCGCCAGGTATCCATGTAGCTCCGCCCGACTGACCGAGGTAGATAATCCCAGAAACTCTGTCCCTTTGGTGCGGACACAGCATCCTTCGGTGTACCGATAAAGGTATGATGAACGTAGACATGTTCTGTGACCTCTTGAGGAAAGGACACAGAAGCCATGAGAAATTCTCCTATGCGACGCTCCAGCTTTGTTCGGCGATGAATCATATCATGACCAGCATTCAGAGCCATTCGAGCTACGGCACCAAGAGAGAGAATGATCAGAATACCTTCCCAAATAGCCAGATGTTCTGCGACGAAAACCTGTCGAAATGCATAAATGAAGGTAATAAAATACCCTAGTACCCACACCCATACGGCCAGGTTGAACCACAATAACTGATGATCGGTATCAGATTGGTTTGGATTCACGTTCTCGACATCCGTACCAAGCGCAGTATCAAGTTGATCTGCCAATAACAAAAACATGAACGGACCAATCAGCCACCAGCCGCCATACATTGCAGCGGCAATAACAAATGGAAAAATTGCTACAGGAAGGAAGAATGGCAAGGCTTGCAACGATGACAGCCTAGCCGGTCCCGTTTCCCCGTTGCCATTGACAACACTGAATCCAGGTTTTACTGTTCCAATTTCCGACATGGCCGGCAACGAAGAGAGAGAAATTATAAAATCAAACGGACACTAATTGTTCAGAACCGCCGGCTTATCAGGATGAGTATCAGTCCCTGCAACTGCGACAATGATTCATCAGTCCTCGGCAGATCAATTCTCAAAAGAGTCTGAAAGCCGTTCAATCTTTAGAAGGAAGGGATACGCGGACAGCAACCTGTCCGCATATCAAACATTTAGCATGTATTAGCAACAACAGCGACCTGCTGCAACGGCCTCAAGCTGCTCTTCGTTCATTTCCGTGACTGGAAGCGACAGATGAAGTGTTTGAAAGTCACTCTCATGAACCTCAATATTCATCTCTTCAGGTAAATCAAGACCCAGTTCCGTGGAAATTGCACTCTTAGGGTTTGAAAGTAACTCAGCACGAAAAGACTCGTCGCTAATTGCCTTGTCAACGATCTGCTTGCGCATATCTTCCCCCGATTGCAAAGGGGTTTCTGCAATGGATTGCCAGTTAAAAGACATTATAGTATCCTCAATAAGTGAATTAATATTGCCATCAATTTTACCCCCCCCCCCCAAATTGTCAACTTTTTTCTGCAACTTTTTTCTGCTGTTATCGTACATGAATACAGAAATATGTTCAAGACAATCAAGAAGACGAGTAGTGTTTCTGTTTGAACATCATCCAACCTAAGCAGGACATGGTCTAACTGGATCGAGTTTCGCAACAAAGTCTCTCATTAGGTATATTCTTTCACTATACTTGCACATAACACTGTAACCTCCTCCGTTTTTGATCGAGACGGTTCTGCGCCAGTTTTCGGATGCGAGTACATCATCATGAACGATAAATGGTCCAGCTCTCTAGTATTTTCTTGGTATATGTTGTGTCCCACATATTCGTAAATCAGGGCGACAATACACCAGTAATTCAGTTAACGCGAAATTATCCTTAACGATTCCCCGTGTTAAGAGTGGTAAGGTGATAGATTTTCAAGCTATCTCGAGTTATTGGAAATGGGTAACGATAAATCCATAATGTTGTACGATTCAGTCCATGATTTCCCGATAACACCAGAGAATTTTCGTTGAAAAAATTTCGCTATATAGTGGAACAAGCAAGCTTTTCTGGCACCAATACAATACTTAAATATACTCATATTCCAGACACCTAACTGCTTATCAGTCTAGTCTGTTCCAGTGAAAAACAGAAAATTCTTAACTTGGAACTAGCAGGTACACTGCATTCATGCTGTGGAGTCAATGAGTTTTTAAACCAGTGACACCGATCATGAATACAAAACCACAGCCTTGGCAACCAAGATAACGCCGACAGTCAGTATCATCGCGAGCCATCCGAATCAAGAGCTCCAGCTGTCATTGTCTCGGCCAGTTTGCAATTTGCCAATTTTCGAGCTTTGTTTTGGCTGTCGATCTATTAACAGAAGCAAAGGAGGAAGAAACAGAAAATCACATATCAGGGCAAGGGCAATCACGATTGCTGTCAATTGTCCCATCTGCTCAGTAGGTTGGAAACTGGAAAGCCCCAGAACCAGAAATCCAGCCGTCAATATGACAGTCGTTGAGAACAAGGCTCTGCCAACTGTCTGAAAAGCAAAACGTATCGAATCTTCGGGATCATAATGTAGATGACGCCTGGCATGGAGGTACTTGCATAGAAAGTGGACAGAATCATCCACCACGATTCCGATTGTCATTGCCAGTACTACCGAGAGAGCAAGTCCGATTTCTCCTACCATCATTCCCCATAGTCCAAAAGCCATCAAACCAGGTACAAAATTCGCAACCAGACTCATCAGACCGATGCGGAGTGATCGAAACGCAGACACCAAGAGTAAGGCAATACACAAAAAAGAGATTGCAGTACCAACCAGCATTGCCCGAATATTTCTATCTCCGATGTGGGCAAACATCAACGCTGGGCCCGAGCTATAAACCTCCGAGAAACTAGGCGTGTTTTCCTTCAACCAGGACTTTGCTCGCGCATCCAGCTCCAGCAATTCATTGGTTGAGAGTGTTCGAGCGGTAACCGTCATGCGAGTTGCCGATTTGGCTATGTCGATACGATTGTTCAGATCTAAACCAAAGGGCAGTGAAAGTTCATAGAGAAGTAAGAACTGCGAAGCCAAATCACGGTTTTCTGGTATTCGGTAAGCCTCCGGTTTTTCATCATGCATGCTTTTGTTGAGTTTCAGAAAGGTATCGCTAAGCACCAATACATGACGCGTTTCAGGCTGTGCGCGGAACCAGTCAGCAAATGTGTCAAGATCTTCAAGGAATACCGGATCACTGATCTCGCCTGGACCATTTGCAGCAATTGAATATTCGATCACGGTATTTCCACTCAAATTTTCATCCAGGAAATCGATATCTTTTCGCAGTTGCACACTTTCGTCAAAAAAATTGGTTATAACATCATTCAATTCATTTTGAGGTATGGCGGCAGACAGTACAACAACAACCAAAATAGATCCCCATAAAAACGTTGTCTTATGACGAATTGTCATCTCCGACACAGCTGCAATACCAAATCGGCTTTCACCGCTATGGCGTGGCTTGACTGGTAGCAATAACAGCAACCCCGGTAGGAAAGAGACCGAAAGTAGGAATGAGATGATGGAGCCGATTGCAACCGACGTACCCAAGTGACGGTAAAGGGGAACCTCGGAAAAATTGATCATCAAGAAACCGATTGCCGTGGTTACACTTGCTAGAAAAATGGGATACAGATTGACTTCAATCGAGCGCATCACCGCATCCTTACGCGTATCTCCGACTCCAATGCATTCCTGAACCGTAACTAGAATGTGAAGGCAATGTGCTACAGACAGTGTCAACACAATAACTGGCGTGGCTGATGTAGCTGATGAGAACGGAATGCCAATCCATCCTGCGATCCCCATTGTAGCTGCAACCGACAATATTACGACTGTACCGACCGACACCATTGACGCAAATCCACGAGTAAAAAACCAGATGATCAAAATCATGATGACCAAAGATGCAGGAAAGACGTTACTCATCGTGGCAATCGTTGCCTCCGTGTATGTCTGATTGAGGATGACCGTACCAACCACACGAAAGTCAATTCCAGGAAACGCTTCTTTGGCTTCAATAGTCAGTCTTCGTGCATGATCTGCAACGGAAGCAATGCTTTCGGCATTGTTGTCATCTGGGAGTTTGATCGTAACATTCACGGCACTGACAGCACCGTCATGAGCGATAAGATTGCCGGCCAATCTGGGATCCTCAAGAGCAGTATCGAGAATTTGCTGACGCCTGGTAGCATCACCAATAAGTTCAGGGTCCACGAGATCAACTACAACAAGTCCATCTCCATCAGACGACATAGTCTGGAAATTTGATATTGAGTCGACTCGTGAACCAAATGGAATCTGCCATGAACGCTCAGTCAACCAAAGAGCGGCAGCAAGGGCTTGTTCAGAGGTTGCATTGCGATCATCTGGCACTATCATGAAAAGTACATTGTCGCTCTTTTCATAAGTGTCCTCAAGAAGGTCAAAAGCCTGAAGCTCGGGGTTACCTTTTTCGAAAAATGCCCGATAATCTGTCACAATCGTTAGTGAAATGATACCGCTTGCAGCTACGATTGAAGCAATCATTACCGCCGCAATGATATAAATGCGGGCATAGACAACCCATTTACCAAACCGCATCGGAAAAGAACGTGCTTGGACCATGGATGGTTTTCTCTTTGGAAACAAATTACCCAACTTTATGAATTTTAGTGATCATTTAAAATTGATCCAAGCTTGGAGGCACATTCCTCAAACTTGCCAGATAACCAGACCGTGTATTGTGTAATACTCATCAATCATTGTGAACAATTACTTATCAAACAAGTTTATTTGATGACGGCGTATACGCGCCGAGGGTTTGACGACTCATCACAGAATGAATGCTTCGAGCAGGGTTTGTCCGGTCCAGCATCAATAACAATCGAACTTAAGTGATGGTGTGAAGAGAAGTCAAGCACCTAAATCCAGATACGTCATGCAGTGAGACTGTCCTTCACTATTTGTAGGCTGTCTTTGAGCCTGCCGACAAAAACATTGTTAAGAATTCTCAGCTAAGGTTGTAGTGAAAATCTTCATGTCGGTTTGCTCAGCACCTTTTCGCCCCCAAATCCAGCAGTCGGTTTTTGAATACATCAATTTAAGGGAATTATGTTGATTTCAGATCGAAAATATTGAGCATCTAAACGACACTACCAAAAGATTTATCAACACTACCGGAAGGCACATCAAGACCAGCAACGATCGACCCTTGGGCGACTGGACCACCCGGAAACAGATAATATAGATATCGTGTACCACCCTTAATGTGAAATTTCTCATTCAATGCATCGACCAACTCGCGACGGTTGACGACCTCGCGCTTCGAATAGTACTCCTGTAATGCTACGACTACCTCCCAGTGATCTTCGGTCAAATCAAAACCAAGATCTTTCGCACTGGATATTGCCGTATTTACCGACCAGCCAACCGGTGCGTTGGGAAACATCGACATATCGGGATTTTGCAATTTCATTCTCCTATCGGTAAAAATTCTTGATAACGAATCATTTATTCTTTGGGTTATATGGTTGTATTAGATTAGGTTGCACACAGCAGAAAAACATCATAGTTTCTCCACACGGATATCTAGTAGGTTCCGTTTTTTCTCTCCAAATACCAATCCAATCAGGTGGATGGGTTGATCAAGGTCCCTATACTTCTCGGCATAGCCATGCTCGCGTATCTGCATAATAGCTTCGTTAAGGCCTTTTTCCACTTTTCTTTCCATATTTTTACTGCCTTTGACCATCTTGAGTTCCAGCACGAACACCTGATTCTGATGCAGGATCACCAGGTCTGAACGGCCATGGCTGGTCATTTCTTCTGCCTTCAGATCAACCGGTGTAGTACGAAAACTCA
>JAPOUQ010000012.1 GCA_026708585.1 Gammaproteobacteria bacterium | reverse complement strand
CAATGATTCCACGCAAAGTCTGGAAGATTTCAGGAGTACGATGGATTTCATCGAGAACTACCAGCCTGTCTTCGTATTCTTCCAGAAACATTCTGGGGTCGGATAATTTTTCACGATCATCCCGATCTTCCAAATCCAGATATAGCGATTCCCGCTCTTCACAAATCTCGCAGGCAAGCGTCGTCTTGCCAACTTGCCGTGGCCCGATAAGGGCCACTGCGGCCTGACATCCCAGAGCTTCTTTTACCCGTTGCTTGACTCTTCTCTGTATCATCTGTGTATTTTGAAATATATACTTTCAATTTACAAGGAATAAATTTCATTCGCAGTAGAATCGATCGCTGGATAACGAAAGATTCCGGTAAAATGCCGTTCAGTGCCTAAAACCCACCGCTCGTTGGGTGACTCGACTGTACTCGTTCACAGGAAAGACCCTCTGAAGATGACAGGGCCTTGTATTAATAAATGAGTGATGGTACGGATTCACCCGTTTCTCATACTTACCCATGCAGGATGAAATATGCAAGTTCTCGTTTTTCAGCACATTGACTGTGAGCATCCTGGAATCTTTCGCAAAATTTGAAGGCATGCCTTCCACGCAACGATGCCTGCAATGGCATTCAGTATGCGTGGCGCAACCGCCCGAAGATCTAACTGTGCTTGCGGCTTCGGATGTCTGCCACAATCAAACCATGGGGGTAGGCGGATCTACCTGGTCAATGCAGTACCATGTCGAAATCGAACTGGATACCATTGCTTTTCACTCTGCTCCGGATTATTACGATGAGCTTGATCAAAACGAACTGATCGCGCATGAGCAAGATGTGCTTGCCTATGCAAGCCGGAGTTTGGGCCAGATTGATGGCTTCGAATTTATCGGGACGGCCAAAGGACAGGGCAGGAGTCATATCCTCAACTTGAAAAAAGTACATCCGTTCGATGTCGGGGCAATCCTGGACTAAATGGGAATTGCGGTTAGAACCGGGGACTACTGCACCCAGCCACTGATGAACTTCTATGGAATGGTCGGAACGGTGAGGGCATCGTTTGCGTTTTACAACAATAAGGCCGATGTCGATGCGCTGATAGGCGTTGTCGAAAAAGCATCCGCCATTCTCTTGTAAGGAACTACATTCAGCTAGACAACCAAACCAGTCATTTCATGTCTTCCAGCATCGACGAAATACAAGATCAGATCATCGAAGAATTTCAGTTGTTTGATCAGTGGATAGAGAAGTACGAATACATCATTGATTTGGGCAAGAATCTAACCCAGTGTTATTTTCCGCAATAAGTCAGAACTCAATTCCCAGATCAAATCGAATGGAATGGGATAGTTTGCCCCTGATTGTGCTGGATAGTTTTGTTTCTTTCCAAGCAGTCATCGTATCACCATTTTCCTAACTGGATTGGTCGAATCGGTAATTGGAGGGATAATTAATGCCAGAACCGGCAAGACTCGACCGGATTATCGAGAAATATAACCTAAAACTAATGCCCTATTTTTGCGCCAACCCTAAGCAATAAGTGAAACATCACGAATCAGGTTGAACTAGCTAAGGCCGAAGAATAAATAAGCAAGCAAACAGCCAAACAGCTTTTCGACTCCGGCAATATGAATAAAACGGAAGTTGGTACCTTTGCGGAACTTGATTTTATTCACCACTATTTATTGAAATCACATTAATGGTTTTGCTGGGAAAGTACGTGAGGTCAACATTGCCAAGGGTAATTTCCATTTTGTACCGATCATGTATCTACATGCCTCACAAGGATAAATTGATACCCTGCTACAACTCAACTTTGATCAAATCATTGAGAAATATGTAGAGATGAATATTGCCCATCCTTTCCGTGAAGGAAATGGACGAGCCACCCGCATCTGGTTAGATTTAATTTTAAAAAAGGAGTTGCAGTTGGTAGTCGATTGGAATTTTGTAGAGAAAGATGATTACCTTTCAGCAATGCAACGTAGCGTGGTGAAGGATGTGGAAATCAAAACGCTACTGAAAATGCCCTGACTAACCAAATTGATGATCGAAACCTGTTTATGAGAGGCATTGATGTTAGCTATTATTATGAAGGCTATAGCAAATTCAAAACCGAGGAGCTATAACCTTAACTGTACTGAATGAATTTCCACTATTTTGCTGGCTTTGCAACTCTAGGCAGTTTGCTGGAAAATTACTCCAAAAGACAGATTTAAATACCCAATACCATTGCTACAGATTTTTCTGGATAGACAGAGAACCGGAGGTGTCAGTTAATAATAGCTACCAGTAAGTTTGGGCGATAACAAACCAATTGGCCGTGATCTGAGAAAAGGCTCTGTACCTTCTTTCAAACTTTTTTGATATGCCATCAAACGCTGTTGAATTTCCAAGGGCATAGAAGTGCTGTAAGGTGATGGATATTGCTGTACATGTATTTCCATAAACTCACCTACACATACTTCAATCTGGTCTCTTTTCATTATCATATATAAGTGAAACCGTTTGTTATCAACACCCATGACATAAGTTATAACCTGCAATCGATCACCTTGTTTCACTTCTCTCAAATAGAATTTATGATCTTCCAATAGATAGATCGTACACCCTGTTCGCTCTCGATAAGCTGCATCAAGCCCAACTTCGTTTTGCATCGCATCGACTGCAAGACTGAAAACCAAACCATAATTCGAATCACGCATATGACCGTTATAGTCAATCCACTCAGGTCCCACTAAGGTTTCAAACTCGAAGAACATCCTCTTACCTAACAGCAATTCACGACATGTTGTGAGTTCATATAGAATTACTCTGAAGCATCAGAATGAGGGGCTCCTGCCCCATAGGGAAGGTCGATATTTCCATATCGACGCACTCTGATATTGCACTGTTCTGCATGACCAACAAAACCCTCCAATAAACAAAGGCGTGATCCATATTCTCCAATACGTGTTGCTGCCTCATCCGTTATAATTTTCTGATAGCTATGGGTTTTTATGTATTTTCCAACCCACAAGCCACCTGTATACCGACCCGCTTTCTTAGTTGGTAAAGTATGATTAGTACCAATGACTTTATCTCCATTTGCAACATTCGTCCGTGGTCCAAGAAATAGCGCACCATAGCTATGCAAATTCTCTAAAAACCATTCATCACGATCTGTCATTACCTGAACATGTTCGCTGGCAATTTCATTCGCAACTTCCAGCATTTCTTGATAGTTATCGCAAACAATCACCTCACCATAGTGGTCCCAGCTTGTGCGGGCCGTATCAGCTGTAGGTAGAATAGTAAGAATCCGCTCTATTTGTCCTAAAGTATTTTGGGCTAGTTGATGTGAGTTTGTTACTAACACACAAGGGCTGTTGTATCCATGCTCTGCTTGTCCAAGCAAGTCTGTAGCACAAAGTTCAGCATCGGCACTGGTTTCATCTGCTATCACCATCGTTTCTGTTGGCCCAGCAAAAAGGTCAATACCAACTCGTCCATACAACTGGCGTTTGGCTTCGGCTACATATGCATTACCAGGACCAACCAACATATGTACGGGACTGATCGTTTGCGTTCCAATAGCCATGGCACCAATCGCCTGAATTCCGCCTAATACATAGATTTCATGGGCACCGCCCAGTTTCATAGCAGCGATCACAGCTGGATTAGGCTCTCCATTAAAGGGAGGAGTTGTAGCTACAATACGCGGCACTTGTGCAACTTTGGCAGTTGCTACCGACATGTGGGCCGAAGCAACCATTGGAAACTTTCCACCAGGTACATAACAACCAACCGATTGCACTGGAATGTTTCGATGCCCCAAAATTACCCCGGGTAAGGTTTCGATTTCGATATCAAGCATTGAATCACGTTGTGCCTGAGCGAATTTAACCACCTGATCATGGGCAAACTTGATATCAGACATTTGACTCGTCGAAACCCTAGATGTGATTGCTTCAACCTCACTATCGGACAAACGAAAGGAAGCCGGCGAGTAATTATCATATTTCTTACTAAATTCGTAGACTGCTTGGTCACCTGATTGTTCAATCTCATGGAGGGTCTTCGCAACAACTGAGCGTATCTTGACATCATCCATTGCTCGTTCATCAGACGGTTTACTTTGTTTTAGATAATGAATTCCCATACTGCTCTCTCCTATTGTTTATGATGATCTGTTAAGTCTGTATTGATCTCGAAAAAAGACCAGCGACAAAAATGATTATGATGCCCTTAATGATCAACTGAGCCTGAACCGGTAATCCCAGAATGATCACAATATTAAACATGAGAATGAGGATCAAGGCACCAGTTACAGCACCCCATAATGTACCCTTCCCCCCATTTAACATGATTCCGCCTAAAACGCAGGCAACGATTGAATCGATCTCATAACCACGCCCAACCCAGTTGTCCACAGTACCGACAAACCCGACTAGGATAAGTCCAGAAATACCTGCCATTAAGGAACTGATCACATAACAAATAATGATTACGCGATCGGCATAAATTCCAACTAGATTAGCGGATTTCGGGTTTCCACCAGTAATATAAACCCTTCGCCCGAAACTTGATTTATGCAGTAGCCAACCCAGAATAAAGAAAAAAAGGAAAAACACCAGCATATTGACTGGAATTCCAGTTAGGCGTCCAGCACCGAGAACACGGAATCCTTCGGGCAAAGATCCCGACGGAGCACCCTGAGTATAATAGAAACGGATTCCTTGCAAGACAATCATCATTGCTAATGTCGCAAGAAATGGTGAAACATTTCGTTTGGTAACCAACAAACCATTGATCAGACCCACACAGGCCGAAGCCACAATGGTGACCAGAAAAATCACAGGGATCATCGCGTCAGAAGTTGCATTAAAGGCCGTAGCCAAAACCGCAGCACTTGCCATAAGTGAAGCCACCGAAAGGTCAAGCCCACGAACCAGGATTACGAATGCTTGTCCGAGCACGACCAACGCCAAAGGTGCTGCTTGCGTCAAAATATCCTGAATATTATTGATCGACAGGAAGGAAGGTTGAAGGAGCGTCGCAATGCTAACTAATGATAATAGTGATATTGGCGCAATAAACTGCGTAATCTGTTGGAATCTTCTTGAAGCACCCTTAGCTAAATTTACGGTAACGTCATTCACAGATTTTTCCCTTTATGCACATAAACAGAGACTGCAATAATAATAATGACTCCCTGAATAACCCATTGAATGAATGTCGATATATTCATGTAATTTAACAGGTTGCTTAGCAGTGAAATGAAAATAACGCCTAACAATACCCCAAAGATGTTTCCTTTTCCTCCACCTAAAATTAGCCCACCTAGTATTACTGGAGTGATGGAAGACAAAGTGATCGGGTCGCCAATTCGTGGATCCCCGACCCCAGTTCTACTCACAAAATATATTCCCGCTAGTGCTGCAAAGAAGCCGCTGGCTGAATATGCCAACAAGATAACTCGGTTCGATTGAATACCACAAAGATGGGCTGCTTCGGGACTTCCACCTACTGCATAAAATGCCCGACCAGTCTGGTAATAATGCAAAAAAAGCCATACCAGTGCAAAACAAACAATCATCACTGCACCTGAAATTGGCACATTCCAAATCCGACCATAAGCGAATTCTTCAAACCAATAGGGTACACCTCCCGTTGGCTGCAATGTATAGATAAGGACTGAACCATTCAGTATTGAAGCAGTACCCAAGGTTACAATCAATGGGTGTACACCCGTTTTTAAGGTAAGGTAACCATTACAAAATCCAATCGCAACACCGAACAACAGAGTGCCAAATATCATCGGAATCATCAAACCCGGATGTACATCAACTACAGCTGCCATAAAAACTGTCGAAGCCGTTATGATTGCTCCAATTGATAGATCTATACCTCCTACAATGACCACCATAGCCTGCCCGATGCTAGCAAAACCAAGGCCAGATGACTGTTCCAATACGTTCATAAAATTACGCATTGTTCCGAATCGTTCATTCAGAAAAAAACCGCAAACGATGACAATCGCCAAGAGCAATATCACGATGATTAAAGAAGGATCCAGTTTTAAACGACGAACTCTATTGTTTGACTTTGATAGCATCATTTGATTAATACATCACCAATACCAGTAGTCACACTGTCACTTTCGGTGGTAGCGTACTTCATGATTACTTCTTCAATGATCTGGGAACCTTCTACTTCACCAGTAATGAATCCTTCTCTCATCACTAAAACGCGAGTACAAATTCCGACAATTTCAGTAAGTTCAGATGAAATCATCAAGATGCCCAAACCATCGTTGGCGAGTTGGCGGATAATTTCGTAAATTTCGACTTTTGCACCGACATCAATACCGCGCGTTGGTTCATCTAGTATCAACACTCTTCGACATGCCTTCGTCCAACGACCAAAGAGAACCTTCTGTTGATTACCACCCGAAAGTGTACTGACACCGCTTCCAGGGCTTGGCACTGCAATTCGAAAGCGATGGATCTGGTCTTTGGCAACCTGGACTTCACGAGCTCGATCAAGACCTGTAACTGTCGTGAACTCCGACAAAACAGGAGCCGAGATATTTGCTGAAATATCTAGCAACATCATCAGACCCTCTCCCTTGCGATCCTCAGTCAAAAATCCAAGTCCACGATCAATTGATTCACGAGGTGAGGGTGTGTTAAAGATCTCGGAATCTAAAGTTACCGTACCAGATGATCGTGGTATGGAACCAAACAATGCGTGTGCAAGTTCAGAGCGCCCAGCCCCTACTAATCCGGCAATCCCCAGAATCTCACCAGCATACAGATTGAACGATACATCTTTCACTTTCGGAGGTGCACATAGATTACGAATCGCTAAGACAGGGGTAACCTGACGGGAAGGTATTTTTTTGGCAGGAAAAACATCTTTCAACTGGCGCCCCACCATCATTCCAACCAATTGATCACGATCCAGCTCTTCAATACCTCTTGTATCAATCAGTTGACCATCTTTGAGTACAGTCACCCGATCGGCAATTGAGAATATCTCCTCCAATCGATGAGAAATATAAATGATACATACCCCCTCATCTCGCAACAACTTGATTCGTTCAAACAGGATCTCGGCCTCACGACCTGAAATTACCGCGGTTGGTTCATCCAGCACTAACAATTTTGTCTCTCCAACCAGCGCCTTTGCGATCTCCACCATTTGCTGGTCTGCAACACCTAAGCTTTTGACCAGTGCCTGTACGTCAATATGGTGACCTAATCGATCAAGAATCTCCTCAGCCCGTTCATACATGGCCTTGTAGTCAATCGTTCCAAACCACGTAAGTGGAGCTTCGCCAATAAAGATATTTTCAGCCACCGATAGTTCATGAAATAGGACAAGTTCTTGGTAAATAATATGTATGCCGGCATCTTTTGCTCCCTTTGGTGAAGTCCATTTACTCTTCTTTCCATTGAAATAGATCGTGCCATCATCAGGAATATATGCACCTGAAATAACCTTTATTAGTGTCGACTTGCCGGCACCGTTCTCGCCAAGCAATGCATGAACTTCACCTGCTCTAGCCTCAAAACTCACATTATCCAGTGATTTGACACCGGGAAAGATCTTGCTGATACCATCAAGCCTGATCATTGTTATTCCTATTGAATTGCGAAGGCCGATATAAATCGTCAACTCATATGGGCTTTGATCTTGTTGCTAGATTCTTGCGGTTACTTTGTATTCGGGTACTTCTAGGGCTCAATATTCCTTTCTGAGCACTCTGAAATACGAGAAGAATGATTCACTCACAGTTCTGTTATATAAGCAACGGAACGGATCAGAATTTGTTTGACAAAAAAAGCATGAACTGTGGAACTACACAGTTCATGCTGATAACAAACAACAGAATCATTATTTTCTTTATCTATTTCTTTCATTAGTTTGGCAGTTCAACTGAGAAACTAGTTGGATCATAGTTAGGAATTCCGCTACCCATGATTAATTCACCCGGCCTGTCCACCGCTACATACTCGGGAAGCAGAACATCTGCAGATATAGAGCGTGTTTCATGCCCAGGAGAGATGACGATCTGAAAATTTACATCGAGCCGTTGCGGAACTGGGGTACCCTCTAGAACATCCACTGACAGTTGCACAGCAGCAGCGCCTATCGAAGGGGTATAATCAATCCCGGCGAATGGAAAGCCATTTTCGTGAGCAAGTTGATACATGCCATTCAAGTCACCTCCAGTATGGGGTGGGATGTCAGTACCCGTGACTCCAGCTCCGATAAATGCTTCAACAGAACCTGATCCCTGAAGCCCTGAATCCGACCAGACTCCGTCAATATTATTGGCACCTTCTCTTTGGATGATTGCCGCCATGATTTGCCGACCATTTGCAGGACTCCATCCCGTATATTGTGTATCGATAATCTCAATTCCGGGAAACTGCGCAAATACTTCCTTGGCAGCCTCCAATCGCATTTCTGCGGGGCTGGCACCCGCAAGTCCCGGCAACAAGACAACACGACCCTTTCCATTTAGTATCTCAGCCATCCATGTGGCACTCATTCTGGCTAACGCAGTATCCGAAGCGGTAACAAAACTAACAAAACTGCTGTCGCTTTCTACACGACGAGCCACGGTAACTACCGGCACACCACGGCGCATTGTGCGTCCTAAGATTGGGTCAAGAGCATCAGCTGTAGCTGGATTGACCAACAGTAAGTCGATTCCTTGTTCCAGCAAATCCTGAATATCCGAAATTTGCTTAGTCGGATCACCGTTCGCATCGGTAACAATAAACTCACCGATTTTGTCCAAATTCTGAGATACACCGTATTGTACAGAGTGATAAAACGTACCTAACCATCCATCGCCTTGAGAGGCATTCGAAAAACCAATTTTGAATGGGCCATCACCGGCATAACTGGACGTGTCTATCACCTCATTGAAATTTGGATTCCACAGGAAAGTACGAGGAAGTCCAACATAGCTATCCGCTATGGCTGCTGTCCAAGTAGCTGCAATGAATGTTCCAAGTAGCAAAGTTCCAAATAATTTTCTAATCATTATTCATTCTCCTATTTATTCATTTGGTTTGAAAATAATTGTGTTTCTTCAGGGTTTAACCAACAGAACCGTCAGCATCAACGAGATCAACATTTGACGTGTTACGACCTTGGTGTTGTTCGGCTTTCAATCCGGCTACATAATCATTGAGCACATTCTGAGGTGCAGTTGGAACCGGAGGAAAATCCCACCATCCCACTACGTTCGCTGCGGCAATATTGGCATCCCTAGTGATCGGAACCTCAACGAGTGCCGGCCCCTCGCTAGCGAATGCCGCTTTAATGGATGCACCGATTTGATCAACGCTCTGAACCTGAGTTGCAAAATCCAAGCCGAAGGATTTAGCCAACTCCGGAAATTGCACTGAGTAAGGTTCATTCGTATTTCCCGGTAAAGAGAATTCGGACATGATATTTCGTCCCATGAGCGCATCTTGTCCATCCCGAATTGAGATATAACCTGCGTTATTCAGTATTAAGAAAACGACTGCAACATTGTAGGCAACACAGGTTGCAAGTTCCTGTATACACATCATGAAATCACCATCTCCAATAATACATACGACTGGAATTTCAGGTTTAGCAAGCTTGACTGCAATTGCAGCAGGTAGAGCAAACCCCATAGGCGAATAACTGCCTGGGGTAATATGAGTACGAGGCTCGTAAATCGGAAAATCTTGCTTAGTAGAGCTCTGAGGATGACCAGAACCTACGGTTACAATTCCATTCCGAGGCAAAACTTTGCGTAATTCCCTTAATGTGGTTAACATTGTGGTTGGGATCTTGTGATGAGATCTTCGAGGCTCCATGATTTGATTCCAGTTAGCCCAGAGCTTGGCTAAACGGTCGTGTTGGAGTGTGTGCCGCTGATAGGACTTGCGTGCCTGCTCATCGGAAATTCCAGCGTCTAGATCTTCCAATGTAAGAGCTATATCAGCAACAATGCCTACTTCCACTGGATAATTCTTGCCAATCTCACGTGAATCAATATCTACCTGAATCAACTTGCTATCAGGAATCGAGAAACTGACTCCCTTCCTCCATGATGAAGAAGACCAATCGGTAAATTTGCAACCCAGAGACATCACCACATCAGCCTCTTTCGCCATGGTATTTCCAGTCAAGCTACCTGGCCAACCAACAGTTCCTGCATTCATTGGATGATCTTCCGATAAACATCCTTTACCATTCCAAGTGAAAACTACAGGAATACCCAATCGTTCGACCACACGACGAAGTTGAGGGCTGGCATTTGCGGTAATTGCTCCTCCTCCGGCTACAACACAGGGACGCTCGGCCTCCAAAAGAAGTTGAATAGATTGTTCAATCGCCAGGTTGTCCGCCCGCTGGCGGCCAGTTGGCATACGCTTGATCAAATCTTGATACTCAATGTCCGTTTCAGCAGATTGAATATCGAGAGGAATATTAACGTGCACAGGTCCGGGACGACCGGTCAGCATCGCATTGAAAGCACGATGCAAAATAAATGACGCACTATCAGCTGTAATCATGTCAAAATTTCGCTTTGTAACATGTTCCGTAACTTTCGTGAAATCTGGTGTATTTTCGCGATCAAGCTCCTGCATCACTCCATGACCACGCATATGCGTTGAAGATGCTCCTGTGATTAACAACAAGGATGTTGAATCACAATAGGCATTGGCTAATGCCATAATCGTGTTTGTTGCACCCGGACCAATGGAGGTACAACTTGCAAGCGGATGACCAGTGACCCGATAATGCGCATCTGCAATATGAACAGCTGCTTGTTCATGCATAACTTGAACAATTGGAATATCCGAACCCGGATCGTTAAATGCATCAAGAAGATTCCAATTACCATGTCCGGGAATACCCGTAACATAAGGAACGCCATATGCTTTAAGAGCGCGTCCGATAAGATGGCCTACAGTTTTCATATTTCATTTTCTCCAGAATGTACCAATGGCTAAGGAATTTCTGTATTCGTATGTCGTTGCTTCAAATCACTTAGCTTTTCACTATCTGAAACCGGCCCTGTTGTTGAGCGAGCCACCAAGCTGGTAGGGAAGATATAGTTCTTTGGTTGACCAATCGATCCCTTCCTTATGGTTTCGGAAATCAGTTTTGCCGCCATACTGCCGATTTCTCCAATCGGTTGACGTATCGTTGTTAATGAAATCATCTCCCAACTTGCCATTGGAATGTCATCAACACCAATGATTGAAATATCTCGTGGAACATGTAATCCTAATTTCTGAGATGCTTCAAGAGCGCCTACCGCAATAACATCATTGGCGCAAAACATTGCAGTTGGAGGAGAAGACAAACGCAACAATTGCATGCATGCTGAATACCCACCTTCATGAGTAAACTCGGTATGAAAGAGCAAACGCTCATCCAGTTCAATGTTGCAATCCTGCAAAACAGAAGTTGCTCCTTTGAGTCGTCCTACCGTGGTTGAAGTCGTATCTGGACCCATTAAAAAACCGATCTTCCGGTGTCCAAGAGCAACTAAATGTCGAAGAGCCTCAACACCAGCCATATAATTATCACTCTCAGTGACCGGAACGTTATCCCTCATATTTGATCTGATCGCTAGGACGGTTGGTATTTGTCGACCTTTTAGAAATTCCACCATAGGCGAACCAATAGTTGCTGTAGTCACAACTACACCATCCAAAGTGTCAATTAGGCGTCTTAATTTCCGACTTGCTCGATCGCGAGTTACCTCATCAATAATGAGCACCATGTCGAAACCCAAGTCATCAAGCTCATCATGCAAACGATCGACAAGGTAGGGGTAAAATGAATTATGCAGAGCAGCTACAACTACCCCAACAATCCCTCTACGATCAAGCGACGCTGATTGGCTTAACTGCATCTTTCGACTGGGGCTTTGGTATCCAAGCTTGTCTGCAGCATCCATGATTTTGTTGCGCGTTGTGTCAGCTAGCTGACCACTTCCAGCAAGTGCTCGTGAAGCTGTGGATTCGGAAACTCCAGCAGCATCAGCGATTTGTCGTAATGTAATTCGTTCTGACAATCCCACTAATCCTCAATAACTAATCTACTGAATCAACAATTCAACCGTGAAGAAATCTTGATATCCCGCAATATTTCAGAAATTATACCGCAATTATACATATTTTTCGCAATATTTGCTGAAATATTTTTTCGAAGCAGTCATCGCAATTTATAAATATATAATATATTGATTTTTATTATATTTTTTATTATAAATCCTAACCTCTATCAAGCAAACATACGAAATAATATGAATCATTGTTCCAGAAAGAGACAATTTTCTTCACAAAATAAACCGAAAACCGCACATGAGTTGCGGTTATATTGCAGAAACCGGATAGATTCTTGCTGATCATGTGATGAATGGCATCGGCTTTGAAGCCTACAAGAAACCTGCTGACTCCTTATGGCAAATTTCGCGAGCAATGTCATTTCAAAAATAACAGTCTGATTGTCGATAAAAGCATATGATGCTGAGTGAAGGAAAAACTAAGATTTTTCCCCAGTAATCGCCCATTGATTTTGGTGATCAAAATCATAAAGATCATATTCTTGTTTCTACTTTCGGCAAGCAGACAAGAATCAAAGATGCAACTTGTCTAGAAAGTGGTTGTTTTGATCTTCAAAGGATTGATCAGTCGGATTATCAAGTCAATCAGAAAGAGCCAATCAATAGTCATGTATACTTCAACATGTATGTTTGGTTATCCTATCTACATTCTCTCGAATTGAAGTCGGGAAAGAGGAGACTCAGATACCAATTCATTAATTTGAATGGACCGAACGAGCAGTCCATTTACCACTGGCACCAATCAATTATTATTTACCATGCAACATCGGGAAATTATTAGTACTGATCAATCACCTAAGGCAATAGGAACTTATTCTCAAGCGGTTCGAGTTGACAACACAGTTTATATTTCCGGACAAATCCCATTAGACCCAAACACCATGGAAATGATTGGCGAATCGTTTGCTGAGGCTGCCCATCAAACCTTTAAGAACCTCAATGCAATCTGCACAGCAGCTGGCGGTCGTTTATGTAACATCGCAAAGCTCAATGTCTACGTCACTGACCTTTCTCAATTTCCGATACTGAACGAAGTCATGGCCGAGTATTTCCATCCGCCCTACCCCGCCCGTGCTGTGGTCGGTGTATCTGCACTACCAAAAGATGCTCCACTCGAAATTGAAGCAGTCATGGTTCTAGATTAATTTGGCCTGAGGATAATGGTTTTATCCACAAGATATACTTTGGCTCAACGTACAATTCCAGTACATTATTTCAATTCGCACTCAAGGGTAAAGACCGCTTGCAGTTCGCCCCACCGGCACGTTTCTTACGATGCTGAAACTCTAAACAACTCGTAAACCAAATCTGTGACGACTCCGATCCTGAAAGAAATTTCTCTCTATATTCGGCTCATACGATTGGATCGTCCAATCGGGTCCTTGCTTCTACTCTGGCCAACCCTATGGGCACTCTGGCTAGCGGGCGAAGGTCAACCGGACCCAACTGTTGTCCTGATTATGCTGGTCGGAACTCTAGTAATGCGATCAGCCGGTTGCATTATCAACGATTTCGCCGATCGAAAAATCGACGGACATATCACCAGAACACGCAACAGACCCTTGGCAAGCGGTGATCTGAGTGTCGCTAAGGCAATGACCCTGTTTGCAATATTAATCTTGCTCGCTGCATGGCTAGTAACGCAACTGAACATGCTCTCGGTTGTGGTCAGTCTCTTCGCTTTGGTGGTGGCCGTGATCTACCCTTTCACAAAACGATTTACCCACCTACCCCAATTCGTACTAGGAATCGCCTTCTCAATGGGCATTCCGATTGCTTATACAGCACTCACAAATAGTTTGCCATTAGAATGTTGGATTCTATTTGCCGCAAATTACTGCTGGATTGTCGCTTACGATACTTATTATGCAATGGCCGATCGAGATGACGATATTCAAATTGGAGTGAAATCCACTGCCATTTTGTTTGATACCGCTGATCGAAGCATAATACTGATCTTGCAATTAATCACATTGGGAATTCTCACATATATTGGAATCAGCCAAAATGTAAACTGGCACTTCTTTATCGCTATTGCCATAAGCCTCGGGATTGTCACCTACCAGCAGATACTAACCCGAGAACGAATTCCCGCAAATTGCTTCAAGGCCTTCTTGAATAATAACTGGTTTGGTGCCGTGATACAGTTTGGCTTTATGCTCGGATTGATCGAACAATCATGATTCAAAAATTGAACCAAGGACTCCCAATTCAGTATTGCAACCTGTGTGGCTCTAGAGTAAGAATTGGCGTGCCTGAAGGAGATAATCGAGAACGTCATATCTGCGATAATTGCGGTTTCATCCAGTACCAAAATCCCAAAGTAGTGGTTGGCAGCATAATTACCTTCAAACAAAAAATACTGCTTTGCAAACGTGCAATTGAACCACGCTTAGGGTACTGGACTATACCTGCTGGATTTCTGGAGAACCACGAATCCATTCAGCAAGGATCAATCCGTGAAACTTGGGAAGAGGCCAGAGCCAAGATTACCAATATGCATCTCTACCAAATTACCAACCTAATTCGTATTGGACAAATTTACATCATCTATCGTGCTGAACTCGATGAACCCTTCACCTTTGGTCCAGGCCCGGAAAGTCTTCATGTAAAATTGTTTGACGAAATGAAAATCCCTTGGGATGATATGGCTTTCAGAGTAATTAAGAAATCACTTGGACGATTTCTTGAAGAGCGTGTGACCGGGACTTTTACTATGTCAGTTGACACTCGAGAATGAACAAATCCACATATCGAAAGATACAAGACATTCCGAATAGGGCTCTCAGATACACATTACAAATTTATGAATTTGCGTAATTTGATGGTCAAAATCTTCTCCTTCTGTTTTGATTTATTCACAACAAGATCAGGGATTGTAGATTTTTATGGTTTATAGGATTTGTTTGTCTGGCTTTTGCAATTCTGACATTTATCTTATTGTTTTTATGTTTTTATTGTCTTTTGCCTAAAAATTAGACAATTGGTACTTTTTCTTGAAATACTCACTAGTCACGCTAATTTCTGCTATTTATCCACACAATTATCCACAGATATTGTGAGTAACCTTCCAAAATCTCAGAGAGCATTGCATGCCGGATTTACTGACTCCTCGATTGTAAGCAATTGAAATCCCAAACTGGACATCTCTTGAACAAGAAATTGTTAGACAGATTCTTCAATCGATCCCGTCTCTAGGTGAAAATGCCATTATCCATCGAGTCTAAACCAATAGTCAGTGTGGCTGTACCGGTTCCGTTGAGACGGACTTTTGACTATCAATTCGAAACAGAAATTGAACCTGGATCAAGAGTTATCGTTCCATTTCGCAATCGCCAACTGGTTGGAATGGTAATCCCGACCTTGCCAGACAAGTCGATTACGAAACACAAAAATATCATTCATGTCCTAGATGATCAACCATTCATCCCTCCAACCATATTAAAGTTTTATATCTGGTCGGCCAATTATTATCACTATCCTATCGGTGAAGTTATTCATACCGCACTCCCACCAAACGTCAGAATGGCGATCAAGCTAAGTAATCCCGAGACGCCAGAACACTTTATACAAAACCCAAAGTTTCCTGAAGCTGATGTATTAAGCACGCTCGTGCGCGCTCGAAAACAACAACTGCTCTACTCATCCTTATCGGATGGGAAATGTCTGCGCCTTGATGAGATCGAGAAACTTCCACAGATATCGGAAATTCGCAATGTGCGAAGCGGAATGCAGAGTTTGAAAAAGAAAGGGCTGGTTCTTCAAATCCATCGTCCACCCACCGAAATAAGACCTTGTGAAATTTTACTAAACCGAGAGCAATCAGAAACACTTTCGAAAATTAAAGCCAATCAACTAGGATTCCATACCCATCTCATTCATGGAATTACTGGAAGCGGAAAAACCGAAATCTATATCCATACCATTCACGATTGCCTGAAACGCGGCCGCCAGGTCTTGGTACTTGTTCCCGAAATATCATTAACCAAACAGTTGGTAGACCGCTTCATCAACCGATTTGGTGATCGTGTCCATTGCTATCACTCTGGAATCAGCAAATCAGAAAGATATCGAACATGGTGGAAAGCAGGAAATGGAACTGCAGGTGTCATACTCGGTACTCGCTCAGCAGTTTTTATGCCTATCTTGAATTTGGCCAAAATCATCGTCGATGAAGAACACGATCTATCTTTTAAGCAAATGGATGGATTTCGTTACCATGCTCGTGATCTCGCAATTAAACGAGCGAGCCTTGAGGAAATTCCAATCATTCTCGGGTCAGCAACTCCTTCGATGGAATCAATGCACAATGCCCACTCTGGAAAATACCATCTATCAATCCTGAGAAAACGTGCAGGTAAAGCAAATTTGCCAAAAATTGAATTTATCGATTTACGTCTTCAACCTCCGCATTATGGCCTGTCTCGCCAGATGATTTCAGCCATTGACAAGCAACTTGAGAACTCACAACAGACCATTTTGTATATTAATCGTCGAGGATATGCACCAATAGTAGAGTGCTCTCATTGCAAATGGCAAGCAAACTGTGATCGATGTGATGCATATATGACCTATCACAAAACAAACGACCGATTAAATTGTCATCATTGCGGAAATACATCGTCGACTCCAGAGTTTTGTCCGCAATGTCGATCGCCATTGTTTCTTCGTGGCTCTGGTACTCAACGTATAGAAGAGTCTTTAGAAAGATTGTTTCCGGATGCGTCCATTTTACGATTTGATCGAGACAAAATTCGGTCTTTTCGCCAACTTCAGAAAACTTTGGACTTCATTAATAAAGGACAAGTCGATATCATTGTGGGCACTCGCATGATTTCCAAGGGTCATGATTTTCATGGAGTTACCCTGGTTGGAATAATCAATCCTGATCAAGGGCTTTACAGTATCGACTTTCGTGCTCCTGAACAATTGTTTCAGGACCTGATGCAGGTATCCGGTCGTTCTGGCCGGGGTAAGGATCCCGGACGGGTTTATATTCAAACCTATCATCCCGAAAATCAGTATATGCAGATGGTCTGCGGTCAGGATTATGACTCCTTTTTCGCAAGTTGTCGTGACGAGCGAAAGGCCGCTGATGTTCCGCCATTTTCCAGCTTCGCACTGTGGCGAATTGAATCGCGCAAACAGGAAGAAGGTTTTCGGTTATTACAAAACATCAAACATCATGGCGATAGACTGCGTGCCTCAATGAATTTCAAATCTGTTCAGATTATGGATCCTGTACTCTCTCCCATCATCCGAATCGATGATTGGCATCGATTTCAACTGTTAGTCAATGCAACCATACGCACTGAACTACACCAGATCCTAAACCCATGGATTACCTGGGTAGAGAATCTCCCCACTAGCCCAAAATTGCGTTGGTCTTTGGATATCGACCCAATGGAAATGTATTAACACATCGGGTTCCTGCAATACTTCTATTCCAATTTTGACCCATTAAATACAAAACTATGCGACCTACTATAACGATGATTAAGATGATTACATCACAAGTACAATGATCAAACTGTATATTTGACTCCTTCAGATTCGTTCCCTTACGAAAAGACTCTATATATTCACTCGTGTTACATTGGAGGTATAATATTGAAACAGCACATAACGCAAAAATCATCCATGATAAAATTGCATAGCAATGAGCAGTCTGCAGCAAAATCAAGGAGTACAGAAACTGAAACGCAAAAGTCGTCAATAATTTGCGGCCAGCCAATAACTCGGAAAAGGTCCAATCATATATCCCACCATATTTTGTTCAAGACTCCCATAATCACCTTATCCGTCTTCATTACAGAACCATAATCAGTGTCTCTCACCATCACTCGACCGGACGATTGGCATGTTCACTTACGAGACGGTGCCATGCTAAAACAGGTCGCTGTATATACTGCCCGCCAGTTTACCAGAGCACTGGTCATGCCAAACCTATCTCCGCCGATCGAAACGGTTAAACAGGCTCTCGCTTACCGTACTCGAATATTGGATGCAGTACCTGCTTCTCTCAACTTTGATCCAAAAATGACCCTGTACCTTACAGAGAACACATCCCCAAAACAGATCAAAGAGGCGGCAGATTGCGAACACGTGCTGGGCTTCAAATTATATCCATCAGGGGCCACTACAAACTCCAAGTTCGGTGTAACCCGAATTACTTCAATGATGAATATCTTCGAATGCATGGCGAAATATGATGTCTGCATGCAAATTCATGGTGAAGTCACCGATCCCAATGTCGATGTGTTTGATCGTGAAGCCGTATTTATTGAACAAGTTCTTGATACAGTTCATCGAGAAATTCCCGAGTTCAGAATGACCTTGGAACATATTACAACCCGTCATGGCATCGATTTCGTAAAGCAATGCAGTACGAATATAGCTGGAACGATTACTCCACAACATCTTATGTATAACCGCAATGAAATGTTCAAAAGCGGGATACGACCGCATCACTTTTGCCTTCCAGTACTAAAACGTGAAGAGCATCGCATGGCCTTGCTAGAAGCTGCAACTTCTGGTGATCCCTCTTTCTTTTTGGGTACAGATAGTGCACCACATACCCGAAATAGCAAGGAGAGCGCATGCGGATGTGCAGGCATATTCTCAGCTGTTGCCGCAATTGAATACTATGCAGAAATGTTCGACGGCATTGACAAGATCGACCGATTGGAAGGATTCGCTAGCCACTTTGGAGCAGACTATTATCGGCTACCTAGAAACACTGAACAGATCACACTTATACGGAAGGCCAAAACAATCCCAAGAGCCATTCCAAGTTGCCATGCTAGCATCTCTGAACAAGAAATAGTGCCACTGAAAGCGGGAGAAGGTTTATCTTGGTCCTTGGAAGAAAAGCCCGAACCCAGAACTGGCATCCGGAACTAGAATCTCAACAACAGCCATTCAACCTATTGCTGAAAACCTTTTACCCTATAAACGATCTTCGAAGACTTCAATTTTTGCCTGATCTCTCAGCTGTCTTGAGAATCCAGACATCATTCCGGCTCCCTCGCCAAAACTCAATTGATTGGTAAATGCTTGACGAGTCGAATCATCAATTTCATCAATGACACCATCTGTCACCGAATGCAACTTGTATAGGGCATAATCGCCATTCGACAAAGTTACTCCGCCAAACACAACCTCGCTCTCCCTTGGCCGAACCGATGCATAAACGGCCTCGGCCAGTGCCCGCTGATCTACCGGTACATCAACACGACTTGAAAAAGTAAAATCCATAATACTCAACCCTTTTTCCTTAAGAAACTCAACCCAGTCCTGAGAGGTTGCCTCCATTTTATCAAGCATATCAGAATACTCACGACCTAAGGAATGCACTTCTTGTTTAGCCTTTGCATCTCGCAAGATCGTAACAATCTCATCCCAAACTCGATCTAGAGATTGAGTGGTGGCTGATTCATAGTCCAATTTCTGAATCGCAATAATTCTGTCAAAGCCGATTTCAATCGGTTGACTCACTAAATTTTCATTCAGCACTTCTTCTGAAAATGCTGCCCTGCGAACTCTCGCATCGCTTGAGAATCCTTCTCCTTCATTTTCAGTAAACCAGTCACTTTCTTGAATTGGTAAGCCCAACTCTTGAGACACCAAATCCAAGTTTTCTGGATGCTCGAATACAAGATTCATGAAAGGTTCTGCCAACTCTGCGAATCGCTGTTCCGCGAGAATATCCCCTAATTCACCAATCACTCCTTCTCGAACTTCTTCCAGCGTTTGTTGCTGTACTTCGTTCAATTCGATAAGATTAATTATGTGATATCCATATTGAGTTTCAACTGGCCCTTCAATATCACCTTCGCTCATTCCATATACAGCTTCCTCAAATGGTGCAACCATTTGTCCGCGTGCAATAATGCCAAGGTCTCCCCCATTATTCTTTGAACCAGGATCATCAGAATATTGCTTCGCCAATTGGTCAAAATCTTCGCCACTTCTCAGACGCTCAAGCAAATCATTCGCAAGTCCTAGTTTCGTTTTTCGATCTTGATCTGTTGCAGATGCATCCACCGCCACAAGAATATGTCGAACTCGTCGATTCTCTGGAGTTAAATATCTGCCCTTATTCTCCTCATAGAACCCTGCAATCTGTTGCTCGCTAGGCTCCATCCTACTAGATAGGGATTTAACATCCAACTCAACATAACTGACTTTTATCCTAGCCGGACTCATAAAGTCTTCAGAATTGCTATCATAATAATCCTTGACTTCTTCCTCGGTGACTTCAATACCCTCTGCAAATTTGTCAACTTCCAGCAAGGAATACTGAATCTCCCGCTGCTGTTGTTGAATGGAAAGTAACTGATCAACCTCAGAATCCAAAACGAACGCCGAATTGATTATCCCTAAACGAACCTGATTAACTGCCTGATTGATTCGCTCTAACTCCTCATACTGTTGCGGTGTATAACGACTTGCAGCTAGAATCGAGCGATATTGCATGGCATCGAATTGCCCCTCTGCCTGAAATATTTCTGCATTGTGAATGGTTTGATTCAGTTGCTCATCCGAAATTCGAAATTTCTGCTCAACTATATATTGATCCATAATTGTCTGATCAATTATGGAATCAAGAACACTTCTTCTTATTTGCAATGACTCAAGAATCACAGGATCAAAGGAATCCCCCATTTGCTGTCGCAATACCTGAGCACGATTTTGCAGACTGTCTTGATAACTATAGAGCGGCAGTTCCTGACCATTGACTGAAGCAATCGAGACCTCACTCCCTCCTTCAAAATAAGAATTAATTCCCCATAATGCAAACGGAATGGTGATCAGGATGACAATCGCCCATGCTACCCATCCAGTAGCACGTTGTTTGATCGCAGTTAACATTGTTTATTTTAGTCAACCTCAAAAACAAGAGAGCGTTTTCAAATTAGCAACCATACAAACGGAAAATAACCCCTTAAGGTAAATGGTACTGAATCAAAAACGCTCGCGCGATTGAATTGGCGGAGCGGACGGGACTCGAACCCGCGACCCCCGGCGTGACAGGCCGGTATTCTAACCAAACTGAACTACCGCTCCGGTTTTGGTGGGCGCTGCAGGGATCGAACCTGCGACCCTCGCCTTGTAAGGGCGATGCTCTCCCAGCTGAGCTAAGCGCCCTGTCGGACTAATTTACCTTGTCCTTTAGTGACTTACCAGCTTTGAATCGAACTTGTTTCGACGCTGCAATCTTTATCGTTTCACCCGTACGAGGATTTCGACCAGACCTAGCAGCTCGTTCAGATATCGAAAAAGTTCCAAAACCAATCAAACTAACACTGTCCCCCTTTGATAAGGCCGAGCCAACACTATCAACAACTGCATCAAGTGCTTTTGTAGCTTGTGCTTTGGATAAGTCTGCTGTGCTTGCAATATGGTCAATAAGTTCTGATTTATTCATAAAATATTCCTCATTATTAGAGTAAAAAAGTGAAATTATCTCAATCATGAAAACTAGAATTGAGACGTTTAGGTTTAATCCATAAATAAGAGTCCCTAACTGTAACTGCCATTTATCCGGACATGACTACTATGCTGAGAGCTTGCCCAGTTGCTTGTTCAGGATATGAGCATTATAACTCTTTTGCATCTATTTTCGATTGAAAAAACCGATCTAAGCTAACTAATGTGCAATAACTGAAGGGTTCACACTGTCTCGTCGACCTTCCTCCTGTTCCGTTAATTTGCTATCTTCGATTTCTTCCTCCAGAAGTGGAACGGGCACCTTTTCTAACGCATAGTCTACTACCTGATCAATCCACTTAACCGAATGAATTTCTATTTGTTTGAGAACCTTTTCCGAAACATCCTGCAAATCCTTTTTATTATCATGTGGAATAATTACCAGTTTAATACCTGCGCGATGTGCTGCCAGCAACTTTTCCTTGAGTCCACCAACCGGCAAAACTTCACCCCGTAAAGTAATCTCACCGGTCATTGCAACATCTGAACGAGCCGCAATCCCTGTCAATGCAGATATAATTGCAATACACATGCCAATACCTGCACTCGGTCCGTCTTTCGGTGTTGCTCCCTCTGGGACATGTACATGAATGTCCTGTTGTTGATGAAAAGCTGAATTTATCCCCCAATTCCGACTTCTACTTCGAACTACACTGATCGCAGCCGAGATCGACTCCTTCATTACATCACCGAGTTTACCAGTGGAAGCATGCAGACCCTTGCCCGGCATGACTACCGCCTCAATACTCAATAATTCACCACCGAAGGATGTCCATGCCAAACCTTGGACTTGTCCTATTTTATTCGCTTGCTGGACTTCATTGCGTCGATATTGCTGAACTCCAAGATAGTTATCTATATTTCGCGCTGTCAGGCGTATGTTATCAAGAGATTTATTGAGCACTAAATCCTTGACAATTTTTCGATAGATTTTTGATATTGCTCGCTCCAGATTTCGAACACCCGCTTCACGAGTATAAAATGTGATGATATCTTTGATCACCCGATTGGTCATATGTACCTCTCCCTCTTTCAATCCATTGTACTTTTTCTGTTTTGGAATCAAATATCGGAGAGCAATTTCCAGTTTCTCTTCCTCTGTGTATCCGGAAATTCGAATCACCTCCATCCTATCTAGCAAGGGTGGGGGGATATTGAGGGTATTTGCAGTCGCTATAAACATAACTTCAGAAAGATCAAAAGATACCTCCATATAATGATCGTCAAAACTGTGATTCTGCTCTGGGTCCAGCACTTCAAGCAATGCTGATGACGGATCACCTCGAAAATCCATTGACATCTTGTCAACTTCATCAAGCATGAACAAAGGATTTTTAGACTTGACCTTTGATAGGTTTTGTATGATTCTGCCTGGCATCGAACCGACATAGGTTTTGCGATGACCACGAATTTCTGCTTCATCTCGAACTCCGCCTAAAGACATTCGAATAAATTTACGATTCGTCGCCTTCGCGATTGACTCGCCCAATGAAGTTTTACCGACTCCAGGAGGACCAACTAAACACAGAATCGCTGCCTTTGGTTTTTTGACACGAGTTTGAACCGCTAAATATTCAAGAATCCGTTCTTTCACCTTTTCGAGCCCATAATGATCATCATCCAGAATTTTCTGGGCTCGCTCAAGATCTTTGGAAACTCGAGTCCGAGCCTTCCACGGTACGGATAAAAGAGTATCGATATAGTTGCGTACGACATTAGCCTCAGCAGACATCGGGGACATCATCCGCAATTTCTTAAGTTCGGACTCAGCCTTTACCTTGGCTTCTTTGGTCATACCCGCTTTCTCGATGCGGTTTGCTAACTCATCGTTCTCACTCGTACCTTCCTCACTCTCTCCTAATTCTTTCTGTATAGCCTTGAGTTTTTCATTAAGATAGTAATCGCGTTGCGAGCGTTCCATCTGCTTCTTCACCCGGGCACGAATCGATTTTTCGACTTTAAGTCCTTCGATTTCTTCAGCGAGCTTTACTAGTACATATTCAATTCTGGCAGCTGGATCTGCCATCTCCAGAATTTTTTGTTTTTCTTCGTTATTGATATTGAGATGCGCAGCGATCATGTCTGCTGCGGGCCCTGCTTCAGTAACCTTATTCAATGATGAAACACTTTCAGCTGGCACATCCGAATTGAATTTAACGAATTTCTCAAACTCGGCAATCGCAGTTTGCACCAGAGCATTTGACTCTGAAGTACTGATTTCGATCTCTTCTGTCAATTCAAGATCACATACAAAACAATTCCCGAAATCTTTAAATTTTAAGATATTCGCCCGTTCCTCTCCTTCCACCAGCAGTTTGACTGCACCATCCGACATTCTTAGCATCTGTAAAATAGATGCCACGGTCCCTGTTTTATATACCTGATCAATGCTTGGATCGTCGTGAGTTGCGTCACGCTGGGCAACCAGTAAAATCTTCTTGTCCTTGGCATCCATTGCCAACTCTAATGCCTGAATCGACTTCTTACGCCCCACAAACAGCGGAATCACCATACGCGGAAAGACCACTACATCTCGTAGCGGCAATACAGGTATACCAGTCATAAAGACCTGTTCTTGCTTACTCACCGAAAAACCTCTCTTCGTTGTCTGAAAACCCCATCTTGCTATTCCTGTTAAAGATCTCCTACGAGGAGGACCCTACAGCTGATTTTTTCTCCGCTTCATCGCTGTATACGTAGAGCGGACGTGAACCTTCTGAAATCACCGCCCCATCAACTACTACTTTCGCAACTCCTTTGATTGAAGGTAACTCATACATAGTTTCGATCAGTGAGTTTTCCATGATGGAACGTAAACCTCGTGCGCCGGATCTTCGATCCATTGTTTTGAGGGCAATCTGCTCAAGAGCATCCTCACGAAACACCAGATCAACCTCTTCCAATCCGAATAAACACTGATATTGCTTGATCAGTGAATTTTTTGGTTCTTCAAGGATTCTGATCAGAGATTGCTTGTCTAGTTCTTCAAGTGTTGCTATAACCGGTAACCGACCGACAAATTCTGGAATCAATCCATACTTAATTAAATCTTCTGGTTCAAGTTGATTCAGCAATTCACTAGAACGCTCCTTGTCTGATTTGTTATTGATATCGGCTCCAAAACCGATACCCGATTTTTCTGTTCGGTTCTGGATGATTTTTTCCAGGCCCGAAAACGCGCCACCACAAATAAACAAAATGTTTTTGGTATCAACCGAAATAAACTCCTGCTGAGGATGTTTTCGCCCACCTTGCGGTGGTATTGAGGCATTTGTGCCCTCGATCAACTTCAGCAACGCCTGTTGTACACCTTCACCTGAAACATCCCGTGTTATCGATGGGTTTTCTGATTTTCGGGAGATCTTGTCAATCTCGTCAATATAAACGATGCCTGTTTCGGCTTTCTCAGTGTCGTAATCACAATTTTGCAAAAGCTTCTGGATGATGTTTTCGACATCCTCACCGACATACCCTGCTTCGGTTAGAGTAGTTGCATCGGCAATTGTGAAAGGCACCTTTAATTGCCGAGCTAGTGTTTCAGCCAACAGAGTCTTTCCAGAACCAGTTGGCCCGATCAACAAGATATTGCTTTTGGATATTTCAACATCTTCGCTTTCCTGCTCATTCTCGATACGTTTGTAGTGATTGTAAACAGCTACAGATAACAGTTTCTTTGCACTCTCTTGCCCAATCACGTAATCATCAAGAATTTTATGTATTTCCTTGGGTCTGGGAAAGGATTTTAGATGCCCACCGAATGGCTCTTTACCATTGTTTTGAACATCCTCTTCTCGGATAATGCTATTACAAAGTTTGACGCATTCATCACAGATATAGACTGAAGGCCCCGCAATTAGTTTCTTCACATCCCGTTGACTCTTTCCGCAAAACGTGCAATGCAGAATTTTCCCACCTTTTTTCGATCGGTTAGCCATACTCTTGCTCAGTTCAGTTAAAGAAAGTAAAAAACTGCTTAAATGTTCTCACTAAAAATGATTTCCAATTTTACAACTCAAAGTTACACAATTAAAAACTGATTGCAAGCGATTATTGTGTCTCTGAGGAGTGCTTTAGGAGTTTTCCGACTCAATCCGCGAACGCAAAACGGTATCAATCAGTCCATATTTTGCGGCATCTTCCGCACTCATAAAATGATCTCGGTCAGTATCAGCTTTTATGCGCTTGAGGGTCTGGCCAGTGTGATCAGAAAGAATCTTATTTAAGCGATCCCGAATTCCGAGTATCTCACGGGTATGAATTTCAATATCTGTAGCCTGCCCTTGCGACCCTCCCATAGGTTGGTGAATCATAATTCTCGAATGGGGGAGTGCAAAGCGTTTACTCTTTGAACCACCAGCCAAAATCACAGCTCCCATACTTGCGGCTTGCCCAACACATACTGTACTAATATCTGGCCGAACAAATTGCATGGTGTCATAGACCGCAAGACCTGATGAAACAACACCTCCCGGAGAATTAATATAGAGGGAAATATCTTTTTCAGGATTTTCAGATTCTAGAAACAACAACTGCGCTATAATCAGGTTGGCCATGTGGTCATTGACCGTACCGATCATAAATACCACTCGTTCCTTTAATAGTCGCGAATAGATATCAAAAGCGCGTTCACCCCTGCCGGTCGTTTCAACCACCATGGGAATTAAACCAATATTTTGTGTTTCCTCTCGGTTTTCGATTATTTGATTAATCATCTTATCAACTCGTTGTCTAGGTGTGTCTTATACCAAATCCAAATACGACGAACTTGCGAGCTCAAAATTATTTTGACGAAGATCAACTTGCCGATTGGGGTGCATCAACTTGTTTGGTTATGGGTTTTGCTGTTTCCATTATTTTGTTTAACACAAATTTTTGTAGAAAATGTGTTCTGGCTCGTTGGGATGAATTATCATCGCTCATTACATATTTGATATATTGATCAGGATCGTCATAACTTTGGGCTTCTTCAAGCAGAAACTCTTTCAACTCACTGTCTTCTATCTCAGTTCCATGATGTTTCGTGAAAATATGCTTGCAAATTAGATTATGTAGTGCTTCTTTCCTACGAATTTCGATTACATCCTCACTCAAATCGGGTAGATTTTGTTCATTGATTAATGGATAAGAGCCAATTCCAGCATCATCACACAAATACATGCAAAGAGGTATGGGTATTTCTTTGGTTTTTTGATTCCTTTGATATAGAGCATCTTGGATGCTGAGATGATTGGACATCTCGTTGTCTTTTTTCATGTTACTTTCCAACTCCTTGGTAACTTCTTTTCTCAACTGATCAATCCCGCCTTCCTGAAATCCCAGTTTTTCAGCCAATGCATCATTGATTTGTGGTTCCTCTTTGTACTTTTCAACCTTGTTGACTTGAATCAGAAAATTACGCTTGAATTCGTCTTTGGGTTTCGTGCCAATTCGGAACGTTCCAGGATCAAATTCTAATTCAATTCGATCTCCAGCATGAAGACCTTCAAGTTTTTTGTCAAACTCCTGCATATCAGGGTTGCTACCCAAGAAATAGAACATCTCTGAGGTAAAGTCTTCATCAGTTTGTTCAGCAAGCCGATACTGCAGGGAAATTCGCTGACCTAGGCCACTTGAAACCTCTGTTTCAACATATTCAGCTTTCTCATAAGCTATTCTCCAGAGAACTTTTTGAATGTCCTCTTCTTTGACTTCATTCTCATGAACATCAAAAGACAGATTCTCATAGGCGGAGTCAGGAATTTCTGGGAGTATTTCGATTGTTACTGAGAATTCACAGATATTACCAAGCTTACGGTTAGGGAGATCGATTGAGGTAAAACCAGCAACCTGCAATTGCTTGATTTCGAAAGCATCAAAGATCCATTCCGGCATTTTTTCCAAAATTACATCTTGTGAAAATGCTTCACCAAATCGTTGTTTTAATATGTTCAACGGAATTTTTCCTGGTCTGAATCCAGGTAGTTTCACCTTTTTCGCATACTCATGAAGTTTCTTTTCGACTTGGGGATCTATCCATTCAGGCGGAATGGAAAAATTGAGCTTATGTCTTAATGCGTTATCTAGTTTTTTTACTGAAACCTGCATAGAAATGTATGTGAATACTGAGTTTTTGGTGATGCCATCGCAATTGATTGGCAAAACAAAATTTCAAATTGTTATCGTTATTTTTGAAGTTGGTGCGAAAGGAGAGACTCGAACTCTCACGGGTTGCCCCACTGGAACCTAAATCCAGCGCGTCTACCAATTCCGCCACTCTCGCACAAAAGTATCTCGTCGTGTATCTTTATGGGTATCTATAGAGAGGATTTCCAGCCGCAGTCAAGTTGGGGTGAACGATGGGACTCGAACCCACGACAACCGGAATCACAATCCGGGGCTCTACCAACTGAGCTACGCTCACCATTTACTCTCTAATATGTACCCCCAATTATAACCATTGTTTGGCGCGCCCGACAGGATTCGAACCTGTAACCTACGGCTTAGCTTACCCGCTACGACTTTCGTCGCCTCAATTATCAATTCAGTTTGGGGTCTGGACTATATCTTCACCATTTCAGGTGGAGCACGTATAGTCTCTACGGATCCCCCAACGGATATTTCAATCCGTCATGGTTTCCTCGGTATTGCCATCGTCAGTGAACCGGCTTTATGCCATTTTCTTCATCCCGTTAAGGTTTTACCGATACAGTGCTCTCCACTCTGCAGGTTTTCTTTCCTACAGAGGCTCCTATTTTTGAGAATCAACCAAGAAAATCAAAGTCAAAACTCAGCTCCTAAAGGCCGTTGCTCTATCCAATTGAGCTACGGGCGCTCTCGGCAATGATCAATATACTGGTCGGGGTAGAGAGATTCGAACTCCCGACATCCTGCTCCCAAAGCAGGCGCGCTACCAGACTGCGCTATACCCCGAATTACACCAAAAGCCTTGGACGAGGCGCAATTTTACCCGAAAAAGAGAAAAGATGTTGACAGTTTCAGACGTTTACCCAGTAAAAATTATTGAAGACATAGCAATTTTGGGAAACCCTATCAAGAAAAATCTTGTTTCCCTAGCAAATATCAGCAACTTCGATGATACTAAATTCAAAGTCATTTTTATCGCAAAGCTACAATTATGGCTTGCTACAACAAACAGTGTGTAATGTCAGTTGCTTTTCCGGTTGGAAGACAATTATTCCATTTGGAATTATTACAAAGTCTAGACCACTGAGACAACGAAGCTGAATTTCAATTATGTTCACGATCTTAGCTATATCGCCTACGATAAGGTGCGACCCAAAAGCTACCCTGGATTGTTTGGGGTGTCGAAAACGACACATTCATCGCATCTTATTGAGCTAGCGTTGAACTTCCCACCAGATAAAATATCGCACCATTTCGAATACTGAGGTAGCCCGGTATTCTGTTGAGCCGCTTGGCCAAGTGCCTAGGCCACATTTGAATGAGATGATGTGGTGCCATACTTCTAATTCAGTCCTAGTATAATTTTCTGCCATTTCGAGTGCGTGAATCAGAAATGACAAAGTTAATGAATCTCATCACCCCGCCAGCGTGAAAACCGAAAAACGTTATGGACTTAAAACCTCTTCAAGTCGAAATACTGATGAGAACTTAAAGGTGCGGATTCCATCCGAGCCAGAGGGTAATATTCCTTCACCAACGGATCGAATGTTTAATAGCAGTCTACTCTCCCTGAACTGAAAAATTGTCTTCCAATAAAAGTCTGGACCCGATATCAAGATTCAGCAAGGATTGAAAAAATGAATTTACCGTCAGTACTCATACTATCGCTATCGTGTTGGATTTCGCGATATCTACGCTTGAAAGGTGGGTTATCAATCCCCATTGTTACGGCTCTTGTTGATATTTCGCAACCTAAATTATGAGTCCGAAGACAAAATCTGAATCAAAATCGAAAAAAGCCCGAACCAGTACTCTAACTTCCGAAACTCGTTCTTTCCAGGCTGAGGTTAAGCAGTTGCTAAATCTGATGATTCACTCATTGTATAGCAATAAGGAAATCTTCCTGCGCGAGTTGATTTCAAACGCTTCCGATGCCTGTGATAAATTACGTTTTGCGTCCCTCACTGACAAAACCCTACTTGAGGATGAAGAGGATCTTGGAATCTGGATTTCTGCTGACCAGGAAAAGAAAACTATCATCATCCGGGATAATGGCATTGGCATGGATTATGATGAGGTGGTTGAGGATATCGGAACGATTGCTCGCTCAGGAACGAGGGCTTTCATCGAAAAGATGGAGTCTGAAAAATCGTCAGGTAATGCCGATTTCATCGGCCAATTCGGGGTCGGATTCTATTCTTGCTTTCTGGTTGGAAAGCAGGTCACTCTAATCACCCGAAAAGCTGGAACTGAATCTAAGACTGGAGTAATGTGGAGCTCCGATGGAACCGGAGAATATACGATATCGTCTATAGACAGGCCCAATCGTGGGACCGAGATCATTATTCATCTCAAAGATGACGATGACCAATATGTCAAAGATTATCGTATCCGGAGTATCATCGAAAAATACTCAGACCATATCTCAATTCCGATTCTGATGCCGAAAGAACCTGAGCCGGTTACTGAAGAATCTGAAGGTGATGAGAAACCCGAGTCTAAACCGGAAGAAGGGGAACAATGGGAGGTAGTAAACAGGGGTTCAGCTCTTTGGGCCCGCCCCAAAAAAGAGATTTCCGAAGAGGAATACACTACATTTTATTCTTCACTAAGTTATGATTCCACTGCCCCCGTCCTGACTATTCATAACCGGGTAGAAGGGAAATTGGATTACATATCTTTGTTTTTCGTACCCGCTACTGCACCTTTTGATCTGTGGGACCGCGAACAACGACAAGGCATTAAACTGTATGTACGTAGAATCTTCATCTCCGATGATGCCAAAACTCTCATGCCGAACTATCTCAGATTTGTTCGAGGGTTAGTTGATTGTGCCGATCTACCTCTGAATGTATCGAGAGAATTTCTGCAACAGAATCGGGATATTGACAAAATTCGTCAGGCTTCTGTCAAGCGGGTGTTAGGTGAGCTGAAAAAGTTAAGCGAGTCAGATAACGAAACTTATAACAAAATCTGGAAAGAATTTGGCAAAGTACTCAAAGAAGGGGTAGTCGAGGACCACGAAAACCGAAAATCCATTGCTGAGCTGGCACGTTTTTCCACCACCAAGGGGGACGGAGAATCTCAGACCGTTTCACTGAATCAGTATGTTGACAGAATGCCAATGAGTCAGAAGCACATTTACTATCTGACAGCAGAAAGTCATATGGCAGCTAGTTCATCACCACATCTAGAAATATTCAAAAAGAAGGACATTGAAGTACTTTTGCTCTCCGACCCAGTCGATGAGTGGTTTGTTTCTCACTTCACCGAATTTCGAGACAAAGCCCTGAAGTCTATCGCAAGGGGTGATCTGGAACTTGATGATATCAAAGAAGAAGAAACCGAAAAGAAAACCGAAGAAGAGCAAGCTGCTCAAAATACCCTGATTCAGAAAATCAAAGAGGTTCTAGATGAGACTGTGAAAGATGTTCGTTTCACGAATCGTCTGGTCGACTCACCAAGTTGCCTGATAGCCGATGAAATGGATATGGGAGGCAATATGGAGAGAATTCTGAAAGCCATTGGACAAGAAGCCCCTACTGCAAAGCCAATTCTGGAAATCAACCCTGATCATACTCTGATCAAACGCATGGATCCGGAAGGTGAGGAATTGGAAGACTGGGCGAAACTCTTATTCGATCAAGCGCTACTAGCAGAGGGCGCTACATTGAACAATCCGGGTGAGTTTGTGAAACGAGTCAACCGATTACTCATCTTGTGAATTGCTCAGCCTGTTCCCGAATTTGGTCGTAGCGAAAGCAAGTAACCAAATGGTCATTTACCATACCGGTCGCCTGCATGAGTGCATAACAGATTGTTGGCCCGACAAAACTAAAGGTCCATCCCTTGAGTGCCTGGCTTAACTTACTAGACAAATCAGTCTTGGCTGGAACTTGATCCTGTCTTCGCCAGGCATTTTGTATAGGCCTCCCATCGACAAAGTCCCACAAAAACTCATCCAAGGTCAGTCCAGCATCCCGCAACTTAAGTGTGGCTCGAGCATTATTGACGAAAGCCTCTATCTTCAAGCGATTGCGAACAATACCGGGCTCCTTCATCAGCTCTACTTTTTTTCTTGCGTCGTAGTGAGCAATCACATCAGGATCAAATCCATCAAAAACTTGAAAATAACACTCCCTTTTACGCAAAATAGTAATCCAACTGAGCCCTGCCTGAGCACCCTCAAGACACAAAAACTCGAATAGTTTCTGATTATCATGTACGGGAACTCCCCACTCATGATCATGATAATCCTGATACAAGGGATCATGCGAACTCCACTCACAACGGTTCAGATTTTCACTTTTCTGTTGCATAGCTCATCGAGTATTGATTGTGGTCAAAGCAGGAATACTAAAATTGGCTCTCTAATCTCGAATGGGCAATTCTCGCCAACCCATGAGGAGTGGAAAATAAAGTCCAACCCGTATTGGACGATCATCAAAGGAAGACATGATATCCCTATATTTCTCCAACTGACTTTTGTATCGATCAACCTGATCATTAAGAAATTCTTCGATTCCACCGGATTCACGGCGGGAGGTCTTGTAATCGACAATCCAGCGTACCCCCTTTTCATCAACGAAGGTTCTGTCAATCACGATATTCACCAGATTTCCGCGATAGACTCCGCTTAATGCAAATTCACACTTTGCATCCTTGTGTTTACTGCTAATAATCCATTGACCGCAAGGATCCTGCAAGGTTTGAGTTAGAGCCGAACGAACTAGCGAGATTGCTTCTTTAAGATCTTCATTTGCCACTCCAACTGATTTTAGTGAATCACGAAAATAATCCTGCCAATGTGTGATCCGGTCAGCATTCCAATGCTCCGCTCCTTCAGTTGTTATCTGTTGCAAACATCGATGGACGATGATACCAACTTGTTTAATGGTTTGTCCTGCCCACTTAAATTTAATTGACTTAAAATCTTCATTGTCATCTCTTTGATCAAAAGAGAAAGAAGGAGTCCATTCAACATGAGTTGGTGGATCTGGCAAACACCAGCTTGTATTCAATCTTCTGATATTACGTGCAGAGTCATTTTCCGATTGTTGTCTCGCATGGACGGATTCAACAGTTTTTATATTTTCAGACAATCGATGATATTCTTGAAATAATGCTGGCCATAGTTTGGCAAGCATTGATCCTTGCGGAGGCTCAGAAGTTCTTACTGTCATCATCAAATGCAGGTTCTTTCGAGCCCGTGTCAGTGCCACATATAGCAAACGGCTTTCCTCATATTCCCTCCTTTTTTTTTCGTAATCTTGAATGAACTTGTAAATATTGGATGATATCTCTTGGGTCGGACTTTTGATTGGGGCCACCAGCAGACCGTCCGGTATCTCCGACCAAAGAAAAAGTTGTTCGGAACTTCTTCCCCCTCCATTACCAAGACCAGGCAAAATAACGTGATCAAATTCAAGGCCTTTGGCTTTGTGTATGGTCATAATCTGTAATGTGCCATCCGATTGAGTATCCGCTCTGGCAAAAAGAGCATTAATGCGTTCAAGAAACGCCTTTCTGTCGCATATGTATCCACCCTCATCCATTGCATTCAGCTCGCAGAAAAAAGTTTCTGCATTGATCAAATCGTCTTCATGTTTCAAACTCGCTGGCCCGCCAAGATTAATCCAAGCGCCTTCAATCCATCGTCGCAGTGATACTCTACCCTCCAGGTCAAATGCCTTTTCTAAAGCCGATCGCATTCGCAAAAGTCGTCCCTGTCCATCTTGACTTAGTGTTTCGATGATTGAGTCATTCCGTATACATTGCCAAATCGTCTGTTCTCGGTTCTCACCGGCCAATTGAAATAAATCCTTGAGAGTTAAACCACACCAAGGCGCACGGAGTACAGCAAACCATGAAACACGGTCTGCTTCGTGATGCAATGCCCTAGTCAAGGCAATCAAATCCTGGATCACCGGATTGTTACCTAGTCTCTCGGTATCGACCGCTCGAAATGAAATTTTTGACTGGATCAACGCCGGAACGATTCGCTTGAGGTGATTACGACTTCTCACCAATATTGCAATGGTATCACTGGGATAAACCTCTTGAGTCTTCCGAATGAGGTCAACAACCTGTTGTGCCTCCTCCATTGAACCGTTTAGTGCATACAACTTTGTTCCGCATTCTTCTTCATATGACTGAAAGGCCACTGCTGGAGTGTAAGTGACCGCTCCCATGAGTCTGTTTGTTAGCTTCGGAAATACTTCAGGCAAGGTATCATTCACCCATGAAACCAAAGCTTCATCAGAACGAAAATTCATAGTAATCTGTCTGGGGTGAACCGATATTTGACCGAGCTGCTGGTCATTCCATGTCTTGAGAAAAAGACCGACCTCTGCATCTCTGAATCGATAAATCGATTGCATTGGATCACCCACTAGAAATAGGCTATGCCCATCTGCATCTGTCCATCCGGCAGTCAACTTTTCCAGTAATCGTTGCTGTCCTTTGGAGCTATCCTGATATTCATCGATCAGGATATGCTGAATACGATGATCCAGATAAAGTGTTAGGTCAGTGGGATCATCTTCTTCTCCAAGTGCATGATTGGCAGCAACCGACATTTCTACAAAGTCAACCTGATTTCTTTCCTTGAACAAAAGACGTAATTCTGCGTAAGCCCTCCTCAACAATTCGGGTATAACCTCAAGTACTGACCATTCCTCTGTGGTATAGGATGGCTCTGGGAGTCGTTGTACTTGCCGAAAATATTCTTCAAGTTGCTCAACTTTATCAAATGTCCCAAGAAGCGATTCAAACCTTAATTTAAAGTGAACATTCTCAGAACCTGACGGAAATCCTTCTTTGACCGTTATCCTTTTTCGCCATGTCCCATCATTAGTTAAACAAACTTTTGTGATCTGTTGCCAAATTTCAATTCCTCCGGAATTTTCTTCGAGTATATCGTCAATGAACTGGTTAGGCATGATCACGCCAAGGTTAGCTAATGCATAATTCATTATCATGGAAAATTCTGCTCTGCTATCCTTGGGAATGTTTGCACGAGCTCTCTCAATTACTGATTCGATATGGCGTTCGATATGGCTTTCGAGGATTGCCCTGAAATCAATATTCGGATTATCCTTGGCCGATTGCATATCAAAAGCATAATCCTGCCACTGGTCGCGTTTCTCTAGCATGGTCGAAATTAAGTCCCGAATGCGGGGTAGATCGTTGTCTAGATGCCTCAGCAAAATGGCAAGTGATTCACTTAAGTGCTTATCGTCTGATACCCTCTGTTCGGTATCAATATCCTCATTCAGGATCTTCAGCACCTCATCGGCAGCCTCCCGATAGAGCGGCCCTGCATCTTCGAGTATCTCCGGAAGACCCCCTAACCTTGACAACACTGGCATTTGCTTGACCAAACTTGCACAGAATGAATCAATGGTCTGTATTCTGGTTCGCGCAGGGTTGGTGGTCAAACGCCAGCCAAGCTGATCACTCCGATTCAATACCTTACGGGCAATTTCCCAACGTTCCCTTGCCCTCAAATCCTGATGTGATTGACCGTTCGGATCTAGTACTGCAGATTCTAGAGAATTGAGTATTCGTTCTCGCATCTCAGCAGCTGCTTTTCGTGTAAAGGTGATTGCTACAATCTCCTCGGGTTGATTTACCACTAGTAGTAATCGAAGGTACCGGCGAATCAGTACCTCCGTCTTACCGGAACCAGCAGGGGCCTGGACGATGAATGATCGCGCCGGATCCAGTACTTCCTCCCGAACATCTTTGTCTGCAATTGCGACCAAAGAACTCATCATTCTGCCTGATTTTTCCGAATTTCGTCAATTCGACAAAACAGGCTTTGATCACAATATTGGCAAACATTTTTATTCATGGGTTGGACTGACGCAAAACCCTCTCGAAACTCTTCTGCCAATACCTCCACATCGCTTCGCCATTGGCTCAGCAAATCTTTCCAGGTTTTATTTTCCGCGAAATCACCCAAAAACTTTTTTCGGGTCGTCATGTCATGATCAAATTTCTTCACTCGATCCCTGTTTGAAGTATCATGATTGAAAATGTTAGACCCAGATGCCAATCCCCGAAACCCAAATTCACTGCCCTGTCTCATAATCGCAAAAACGATCACCGCAATATCTCCATGCATGGCTACTGCATATAAGGGCAATTGCGGATCTTTGGGTCTTTCAGGAGCCCAATCACTAATAGACTGTACACCAGTCTTATAATCAATAATCACCAAAGAACCATCATTCAGTTCGTCGATTCGGTCAACCCGACCACGGAATTTAACTCCCTGCAATGTACACTCAACCCCAAATTCCAGATCTCGCACCCAAAATGGTTTTCGGGCTCTCTCTATATCAATCCAACTGGTCATGATAGATTTTAGGCGTGCGAATTCAACTTTGCGAAATTGCGATGTGAATACACTCGGCAACTTTTCTTGTGCTTCTCGAATTTCCCGTTCAACAAGCAATGCAATGAGTTTGGCGTGCGCCTCTGGGGTACGTTTGACAAGCTCTTCATGGGATGTAACATCTTCCCAAAATAACTGCATCAAATTGTGTACCATCAAACCCCGTTGCTTGGGACTCAAACCAATATCTGGCTCTTCAAGATCGTGTGAATGTAATCGATGTATTGCAAAGGAACGAAATGGACACTGCGACTGATCAGAAAAAATACTGGTTCCTCCAGTGTGGTTTTCGGCCGATGGTGCCTTGAAGTCGGCAATTTCTTCTATTCCACCAGCTTGATAAATCACTTGTTGATATGTCCTTGTCTCTAATAGGCTATTATTAATATCGCAATGTTCCTGTTTTGGAAGTAACGGACTACCCAGTAACGGACGATCATCATTGAAGCAGGAATAACTGAATATCAAATTTTGACTAGAGCGTATAATTTTGTTTTGAAGTCGCTCAGTCCATTCAAGGAACATTTGTGTATCCGAATGAAGAACACCATATTGGGACTGTAACCTTATTGGTATGAATGGATTGGGGGTAACTGGCCGTGGCCAGATGTTTTCATTCATACCCAGCATCCAGACATGATCGAATCGCATAGCCGTGGCGCCTTGCGGATCCATAATCTCAATAGGAGACTCCGGCGTGTGATGCTGAAAACCCTGATCGCCTGCTTCATGACGCAATATCGAAAATGCCTCGGAACGCTTCACCCCAGATTTAACGACATGAATGGATGCCAGCCTCTCGAGAACTGAACCCCATGCCTCACTTTGTTGCTGCTCATCACTGTTGAGCTGTCGCTCGCCTGGCCATCCGATCTTTTCCAACATATTAGAAAAATGTTCAGACCAGCTTGAAGGTGCGTCCCTTGCTGACAAGGCTTGCTGGTATTCACAAAAATTACTGAAGGATCGCAAAAACAGGTTTAGGGAGTATCCCTGCTGATTCATTTGAGCGACGTGGTACTTAATATCGCTTATGGTAAAGACTTGCTGATTCTTTTTTCGCAATCTCTCATCCAAAAGAGCACGACTTGCACGTTCTTCTTCATAACCCCTGATAAACGGAGTCCGTAGCAAATTACTAATTTCAGACAAGGTAAAAGTATGCGGTTTTAAGGCCAGCAAATTAAAAATCACCGCAATCATTGGATAGTCCAACAGAGAACGACCTAGTGTGATGCTAAATGGCAAAGATGTGTTCTGTTGGTTATATCTGAGACTTCCGGGAGATAAGACTTCTTCGAAAGTATTAGCAATGGCCTGGCGATGTTCGCGCAGACCCGGGGCGAGAATGCCAATTTTTGCTTGAGAATTTTCCTGTATTTTCTGTTTCGCCCAGTTTGCGGAAAAACGAATCTCTTCACTGATATCCATGCATTTTGCAATCTGTATCTCTGCATTCGGACCTTCAGGTTCCTGAAATTGGATCACTTCGACTCCAACCTCGGTGAGCTTATGGACCAATTCCTCTTGCTGGGGTGTGAATATATCAAACCCTATCAGCACGATACCGGAATTTGCTAGTTCCGGTTCCTTCAGCAAATAATCACCGATGTGTTGTGGAATACTTAATAGATCAATCCAGTTTTTTTGCTGGCATCGTTCTTTGAATACCTTAGACCAAGTTCGAAAGAACTGATGATCCCTCCCGAGTCCATCCGTGTCAGAAAACTCCGGTATTCGGTATTCCTTCATGATTCGCCAGGCCGATTGCGCCTGTCTTGCAATCGAAGGAATGTGCCACAGAAAACTCTTATCGTATTGTTTTTGGATAATTTCTTTCCAAAGGAGAACTTCTTGAGTTTGATTCAAAAGCAACTCAAGATCTTTGTGTCGAACTCGAAGATCGCTCCAGCATCGTCGAACCCAAGCATTCCATGTGAGGACGTCTGGGGTTTCCCAACTCTTAAGTCCTTTTCCCAGTTGCTTTTGCGAATATTGATATTTGAGATATTGGGTCAGACGAATGTTGGCGCAAATGATGGAATATTTGTTATCAATATATTGATGAATGTCCAATGCTCGCCTCTGGTAATGAAGCCATTATCCCGAACTTGTCATAGTCAGAACCAAAGTTCGCCATGACCCTTTAGTTCCGGCATTCTGTTGATATGTGCGAAATAACCCATACCAAAAATATTTGTATACTTTTTTCACAACTAATGCCGATATGGGCTTAGCGCAAATGATTTATCGTTAAGGGACGAACTAGGCGATAAAAGAGTTGAAAAGAATAATCACCTTCAATTTCAACGGATTTAGAAACATTGCCTTCACAATCAACAAATTTCGACTATCAACTGACCGAAACTATATCATGGATAACTCGGCAAATTAGACTTCATACTATTGAATCAGTTCATTCCATGAAGCCAATCATCTTCTTGAGTGGATATAGAGACTATCATAATCCTTGAGACAAAATCATATGAATCACTGTTCAGCCGATTCGGTCTCGCTTTTGCTGACATTAAGTAACTTCTCAAGCTCACCGTTTTCATACATTTCCATCATGATATCGCATCCGCCGATAAACTCTCCTCGAATGTAAAGTTGTGGAACAGTTGGCCAATTCGAATACTGTTTGATTCCTTCTCGTACGGCGTCATCAGCGAGTACATTGACAGATGCGTAAGGAACTCCGCATGCCTCAAGAATCTGAGCCGTTCGTCCTGAAAATCCACACTGTGGAAATTCTGGCGTTCCCTTCATAAAAAGAATAATTTCATTGTTTTCGATGACTTCTCTTAGTTGCTCTTCAATCGACATATCTAACTCCTGAGAATAAATGTGCAGATATTAATTATAACTCATCCGGTGTCATGGTTTTCATAGATAGCGCATGAATATCTTCTTTCATCTTATCGCCCAAAGCTCTATAGACCATTTGGTGACGTTGAACCAGTGATTTACCAGTAAAGCCTTCGTAAACAATACGTGCTTCAAAGTGCCGTCCATCTCCATCGGCTGAAACTTCACAACCTTCAAGGCCAGCGCGAATCCACATCTCGATATCTTTTGGTGTAACGATGGTACTCATTTTTTGATTTTTCAGTAACAGAAAAATAACTCTTCGCTCCCAATCGGATTAGAAAAGTTACGATATATATAGTTCTTTTTCTAAATTCAGTAATGCTATAGTTATTTCATGAAAATCTATCCGTACATAATGGCTATAACGAATGATTGCCAACACATGCTAGGATATTGGATCAAAATGTTAGTACATCTCCACACGAATATCCAGTAGGTTTCGCACTTCCTCTCCAAATACCATTCCAATCAAGTGAATGGGTTGATCAAGGTCTCGATACTTCTTGGCATAACCTTTTGCACGAGTCTGTGTAATGGCCTCTTCAAGACCTTTTTTCACTTTTCTTTCCATATTATTACCGCTTTTCACCATCTTGAATTCCAGCACGAACACCTGATTCGCATGCAGGATCACCAAGTCTGAACGACCATGACTGCTCATTTCCTCTGCCTTCAGATCAACCCGTGTGGTGCGAAAACTCATGGACAACAAACTCGCATACCAGGATTCATAACGCTCAAGACCACCACTGGAAGGCCATGCATATGGAATTCCATCTAACATGGCTTGAATCTTCTCCTTGAATGCAGAAAAGTCGTTCTCCCCTAACGCTTGAATGAGTTCATTTCCCGCCTCCACGATCTCCCGACCACGCTTGGTCAGGTGCTCAGCTAGTCCAGCATTGAAACTTCTCTGGACCTCATAATTCGGATAGTCCAAATGGTACAGAATATTGTCCTCTTTCACTTCCTTTTCTTTGATGGTTAGATACCCAGACTGGAACAGCAAAGCCTCATAACTGAATTTGTCCAGCTCAAACTTGGAAACCGAAGATGCATTGACTACGCAATTTTCCAGCTTCATGGGACTGACTCGGTTCTCTTGCAACAGCCGATACAGATAACCCGGCGCGCCGGACTGGAACCAGTGTTCCGTATACTCACGCTCATAAAAGAGATGAAGAATGTCATGGGGATTATAGAGTTTCTCGGTACCGAGCCAGTGGTAGCCGTTATACCAGATACGAATCTTGTCCCGAT
>JAPOUQ010000105.1 GCA_026708585.1 Gammaproteobacteria bacterium | reverse complement strand
TGCAAAGAGCGGCCTGAAACTGTACTTTGGGACAGCATGCAGTACCCACGAGGTCGCAGCCTTCGGGCTTGGTACTCCATTCAATTGCAGGCTTTAGCCTATACCCGCATGGGGAGAATCTCCCCATATCGGGCGTTGGTCATCTCTCCATGTTGTTATAACTCAAACATTGGTAAAAAATGATGACAAACGGAACCAAAAACAGCGCGATTCGCGCATATGAAATGATGAAGGAAAAAGCCTATACGCCAGAAGAAATCGAGACCTTCCTCGCATTTCTTGATCAGTGAGTAATTGAAGTTACTCAGCCACTGGTTGAACGTATGGACCAATGAGAGATGCTTTTGTATTTTGGATGGCCTAGCTTGGTACTTTTGATTTTGACCGCTCCCAGAGCTTTACAGAAAGTATTCACTCGAATTTTGCCTGGAAGTTCTGGTGGTTGCAAATCATAATTTCATTCCAAATTCGCAACTTCTAAATAGAAGTTGCTAACCCAATTTCAGGGTCATTAGACCCTATACCCGTGCATGGGGAGATTTCCCCATCACAGGGAGTTCTTTCGTCTCTCCATGTTTCCTTTTATTTCAAATATGGAGAATTAAATTATGAAAGAACATTCCAAACACAGCGAAAATAACACTACTGGTTTAACACGTGACATCTTCCAAGAAGTTACAGATCGAATCATGCAATCTCTGGAAAATGGAGTTGCACCTTGGGTCAAACCTTGGAATCCTGAAGGATCAGATATTCCCATCAGTGCTACCGGATACCACTATCGTGGTATTAACAAAGTTGTACTGGGGATGGTTCAGGTCGATCAGGAATATTCTTCCAATGTCTGGTTCACACGCAACATGGCAAGAGCGAATGGCGGATGGATCAGAAAAGGCGAGAAGGGAACGGCTGTCGTTTTTTTCAAACCCATTGAAGAAACCACTTACTCCGAGAATGATGATGAAGACAATGAACGTGAACAGCGATCAATAATTTCAAAAGTCAGTAAGACGACAGAAACTAACGATCAAAAACGACAATGGTTGGTTAGACATTACTTTGTCTGGAACCGGAATCAAATCGAAAATCTTCCAGAGAATGGATATTCTGGAGGTATGTCAAGCATGATTCCCCATCCAGAGTCGTTTTCTCACGAATTGGCTGAAAAAATCATTCACGGTAGCAAAGCAGAAATTCGGTATGGTGGAAATCGGGCGTTCTATTCGCCCGAACAAGATTGTATTCATCTTCCAGAACTTGGATTTTTCAAGGACCCGGGGGGATTTCATTCCACTCGGTTTCACGAATTAACCCATTGGACTGGACACCCAAACCGTTTAGCGCGGGACTATGGATGGCACCCTGCCTGTGACGCCTATGCGAAAGAGGAATTGGTGGCCGAAATGGGCTCTGCATTTTTCTGTGACTATTGCGGCATTCGAAGCGGCCTTCAGCATCCGGAATATATTCAATCCTGGCTGACGGTTCTGGAACAGGACAAGTCTGCTATTGTAGTAGCAGCAACACTGGCCCAGAAAGCTTTTGATTTCGTGTTCGAAAGAGCAGGACTGGACTTGTATGACAAGTCCAATACAACCACTCTATCGCTCATGCAGAATGAAGCAGCTTGAACCCAACTTTGAAACCCCGCGAAAGCGGGGTTCTTTTTACCTGTCAGAATTCAAGATCAACCAACAACGCACCCTCGAAATAAATGCAAAAACACGAAGACCAAGAAAAATGGACTGAAATTGCTAAACGAGAACTGAATTATGCATTCCTTGTGACAGCATTACGGGTACAAAGGTTGTAACTCAAACTACAAAATAAACCAAGGTTCAAAGTTAAAAGAGGGAATTATATACTAATTTACAATAAGTAATAAGTCGGTTAAAATCGAACCGCTTCTGGTAAAGCGAAAGGGGGCTTAATAGCCCCCTTTCTTTATCCTTTGACGGCACGGACGCAGGCAAAGGGAAAGGCATCGGTGGCAGAGTGGTTTAATGTGCAGGGTTTGCAACCCTTGACCTGTTTGTCAACCCAAACAGACGCGGGTTCGAATCCCGCCCGATGCTCCACCTTCAACACCTAAGCTAAACATCTGGTTTGCAACAAAACCGAGATCGGTTTATCCAGATGCCTCGCTTTACGTTTACGCTATTTTAGCGTGTTTCAGATCAGATTGCTTAACCGGCTTCTGGGCCTTTGCAGGCTTGCTCATGAGTGATTGTGCCAACAGTCCAGCGTTCTGGTGCTGATCTTCGGTTAATCGGTTTGGCGGTAGTTTGTTGTGTGGCTTTATCGTTTTCATTATTACTCCCTATATTTGTGATTTGTTATTGTTATAAGTGTTGTTATAAGTTATAGATATTATTTGCAAAAAGGCAATAACAGACCTTTTATTTTTTCAATAGTTTGATTCAACAGTTTTTCGTCTAATTTTTTGAAATAATTCGGCTTATGAATAGGTTTGTCAACTTTTCTCTCACCAATAAGCATTGTAATAATTTTCAAATCTACCGTTTCAAAAAATGACATTAATGTATGTGTGCTTGCACTACCATATTGAATATTCATATATGGGTCCGAATAATCTCCTCCTAATTGACTTTCCAACTGAATCAAACAACAAGCAAGATTTTTATGGGTATTCTTCAATAACATAAAATCTATCAATACTCTTTTAAGCATTGCATTTTCTGTATAAGCTTTGCACTCAATTCCTAAAACAAAAGAATTATCTATAAACACATGAATATCGACTTGTGTTCGATAATAATGTCTATCCATATTGTTTAATATGTATTCTCGAACTTCTTTGTTTTTTAATTTTTTTACATAATCTTCTTTTATGTGTATTTTGTATGTTTTGACATTTCCAATTGAAAGTCTTGAATCATTTTGCCCAAGTTCATGCCATGACATTCTGACCAAATGCCGAGTAATTGATTCAAGCATTTTTCCTTTTGTTGCTCGAATCAACCCCCCATAAGACCTTTCATCAGAATTATCAATTGCTTTATCATCAATTCCGCCTACTATCAGGTTATAACTTTTGATAATATCATCGCGAGTTGGAATTTCATTTATAATATCCATCACATAAACAAAATTTCATCCAACCTCTTCATTGCTGTATCGCAATATTGTTGCGAATTATCTATCCCCAGATAAACACGACTGTTTTTCTTGGCAACTAAACAGGTCGTCCCAACACCTGCAAAAGGATCAAGTACAACGTTTCCTTGGAAGCTAAACAAAAGCAAAATTCGACGGGCTAATTCTTCTGGAAACATTGCTGGATGGTCAAACACTTTCATATTTCTTTCTGGGGCAATAGACCATTTAGCATAAACCCACTTTTTGAATTCATCACCTGAAATATCCGCATCAGAACTATTACCATTTATTTTTAGCGTTCCCTTACAAAACACCTCAACAAATTCCCATGTATATTTCATGTATGGACTTGAGGGGCTTTTCCAGCTTCCCCATGCGGTATATTTACAGTTGTAATTGTTTTTTTCCCACAGTATTTCGCCTTTCCATATCATTCCCTTGTCAATCATATGTTTGGATATTATGTGATGACTTGGAATGTAATCAGAGAATAAGGGCTGGACATTAACAATTAAGCGTCCGCCATATTTAAGCACTCGAACACACTCATCTAAAATCCGAAATAATTTTTCAAAGTACAGATGCCAGTTTTCAGAATCACCCCCGTCCTTGTAATCAAGGCCAAAGTTATAAGGAGGGCTCGTAAATACCAGATCAACGCAGTTATTTGGCAATTGTTCTAATAATTTTTCGCTATCACCACACAATATTTGATTTCGGTATTTTTCCGGCAAATCAAGGTTTACTTTTGAAAAATCAGATTGATTGGCGTAAAAGTGCTTTCCTCGCTTTGTTTCCTTTATTTTTCGCCCGATAACCTTTCTTTCTTTATTTAGTTCTGCATGACTGGGAAACGTGCTATTATCTAATAACATATGCAATTCCAATAAAATTAGTGTTGTAGATCGTCAAGCCGTTATTTTGATAACGTACGCTTGTCATATTCAACTAATTTATTAAAAAATGCTGGGGGCTGGTTTTCGAATTCATAGTTCTCCTCTTGCTTTTTAATATGAGATTCGGTTAGGTCAGTTTTATGATAACAGAATTGTATGTATTTTTACAAAAATATATATCAACATAATCATATGCTTAAAAAATTCGCAATCAATTTTTCGCAATCAAATCGGCAAATTTCAAGCGGCTATTGGTAACGTTGGTAGCGATTTTGACCATCTGGTCAAGGGTATTCAGATCGCGGACATTGTGTCGGTTTGCAAACTCTTTGATGTAGCGATTCAGATGCTTTTTGGACATGTGGTGATAAGTTCCATGATAGCCCCGTTTCAGCATAGCCCAGAATGACTCAATGCCATTGGTATGCGCTTGATCACGAACATACTCTTTAACCGAATGTTTTACGCTTTCATGCGGGAAGTCTAGCGAATCGTAGGCTTTCGCGTCATCGGTATAAACCATTGCATCGGACTCTACATTTTTGACAATAAACGGATGCAGGGTTTCAGCATCGGTTTTATCAACAACTTTGGCTCGGACTTCATTGGCTTCCCGATCCTTCATGCCAACTACCGCAGTTTTTCCGACTGGACCTCTTCCAGTCAAATTCTTGCGTTTGCTATTAGACATGTTTTTACGTTTACCGCCCATGTAAGTTTCGTCAACTTCAACCGGGCCGCTAAAAGGTTCGACTTCAATGTCTCCAGACGCCTCACGCAACCGATGAAGCATGAACCAAGCAGATTTTTGAGTGATTTTCAGATCCCGATGTAGCTTCATTGAAGATACACCTTTTAAGCTGGTTGAATAAAGATAAATGCCAATCGCCCATTTCCTCAACGGAATGCGTGAGTTTTCCATTTGTGTACCAACCCGCACGCTAAAAGTCTTACGGCAATCTCGGCACCAGTAAGGTTGTGGCTTGCGGCTTTTTCTTGCTTTGATATTGTGCGATCCGCAATGAGGACATACAACTTCGCCGCCCCATTTCCAGTCCTCAAACCACTTTTCAGCGGTTGGCTCATCTGGAAACATATCGTACAATTCTATAAGCGATATTCCTTCTCGGTGGGATTTGCCAGGGCAATTTTTAGATTTTGTTTTCATGATAATCTCGGTTTGTTTTGTTGCAATACCGAGTATTATATCAAAAAAATTGTAAATTGTAAATTAGTATATAACTCCCTTAAAAGATTTGCGACTGGAACATTTGGAGAACATGCTGTTACAAAGTTTTGCGATTACGATTTTCTTTTTTTCATTTCCTCAAACTCCAACTTCAAATCCAGTGATTTGATTACCTTTCTTTGCAGGGCTATCGAGGGTTCGATATAGGCGATAGTTGTGGCTATATTTGCATGTCCAAGAAATTCCTGAATTCCGTTAAGTGTGTGAGGAATTTCTCCGTTTCGATATTCTTCTCCATCATCCCGATTGGAGAGTAAAGTGGCGACGAGATGACGGATCATGTGTGCGGAAATCTTGACCCCACTTCGAGTGGATATACGTCTCATAATCCCAGTCAGTTGATCAGGGAGAAGACGATCTCCAACGTATTCAGAAGAATATCTCTGAACCATAAATATCTGATCATCTTCTCTAAAATCTTCGAATTGTTCCATTGTATCCATCTTCATATCTAAAAGATACGGTCGAAGTTCGCTATGCAGGGGAATTTTCCATTCTTTACGACTCTTTGAGTGCGTTTTTCTCAGCAATATGAGGTTTTCTTTAAAATCGATATCATGCCATATTAGGCCGCATAACTGAGACCGACGAATACCGGTAAAGTATAGCGTTACTACAATCATCAGAAAAAAGTACGAAAGATTTCGCCAATCATTGCGTAAAAAATGGATTAAGGTGTTTAGGTCTTTTTTTGAGCAACCCTTTTTCCGGCCCCCAACATGGGTATATTGTTTGACTTTTTGAATCGGATTATTCTCGATTAATTCTATTTCAACGCAGTAATTCAAGATCGAGAGTAAATGTCGACGGTAGCTATTGAACGTTGACTTTGAGCTGCGTTCCACGACCGCATCACGCCATAACAAAATGACCTCTTTAGTGATTTGGTCCACACGTGTTATTGAGGTGTTTTTGGTGAAAGTGTTAATCACTTTCCGATATGATACCTTGGTGGGTGGTTGATGATCTCGTTCATGAGCAAAATCTTCATAAATCTTAATCAAGTCATATTTTTTGTCATTTGAATTCGAATTATCCATTGTATTTTTTCTTACTAAATTAAACGAGGGCGTATTATATATACATTCAATTTATTTTTTTCATGGTTTTGTCAATGAATAATCTTATTTTATCTAAGCCTAATTAAATAAAAGTCTATTGGAGTAGTTTTTTATAGAAGATACTGTCATTCTGAGTTTACCTTTTCGCAATCTCTGATTAAATTTCTTTATAGGTAGTAAAATTCTGTACCAAACTTTGCTACACTATAATTAAGTGAATTCTTCACTAAATTCGCGGTGGATAGATGTATGGATATCACTATGTATTTGTTGAATTATTCGGAGAATATGAATTGAAATATCCATTCAATTAGTCCAATTCTATAAATTTGTTATCGCTGGTTCTAACAACCAAAAAGTGTGTTATTTTCTCGTTATGAATAAACAAAAAATTGATGAAGCTGTTTTGGCTTTGCTCTACCTTGGATTGCACGATGAAATTCGTGTTTGGAAGTCGTTCGACTGGGATGTACTAAGCCGATTGTATGCAAATGGTCTAATTTCAAACCCAGTCAGCAAGGCGAAATCGGTTGCTTTTACAGAGGAGGGCTTACGCCGGTCGGAAGATGCGTTCATGCGGTTGTTTGGTGAAGATTTCTCCAATCAGAAATAATCAGACCCTTCTTGGGTGTCTTGTTGCTCCTCAAAGAATTCTATTTTTGAATTGAGTTGTCAGAATGGACTTAAACGGAACTTCACATCTCATTGAAGTTCCGTTTAATCATTCAACTTGATGTGAAGTAGGTTTTCATTTAATTTTCAAGCAACAATTTATTCCTTAGAATAAAAACTGTTCACTCTAATTGAGGTGGTGAGCGACTGGCTGTGCATAAATGAATAGAGGCTAGGCTGTAGAGCGGTGTTCTAACAGAGTTTTGTTTTCAAAGAGAGCCGCTTGATTGAAGGCGAATAGATTTATAGTTGGTCAGTCTAAAGATATCAAAACATCTCTATACGAATATCCAGTAGGTTTCGATCTTCTTCACCAAATACCATTCCAATCAACTGAATTTGTCCAACTCAAACTTGGAAATCGAAGACGCAACCACTACGCGTTTTTCCAGTTGCATAGGACTGACTTTGTTTTGCTCCAATAGCCGATAAAGATAACTCGGCTCGCCAGACTGGAACCAGTATCCCGTGTACTTACGCACATAAAAGAGATGAAGAATGTCATGGGGATTATAGAGTTTCTCGGTACCGAGCCAGTGGTAGCCGTTATACCAGATACGAATCTTGTCCCG
>JAPOUQ010000089.1 GCA_026708585.1 Gammaproteobacteria bacterium | reverse complement strand
GTTATATCTGGAAAATCTCGGTTCTGGATAAAAGTAAAGGCGAATATCCGGTGCTTTGCTATGAGCCGGGGATTCCGAGCCTCATGGGCTTTATTAGACAACAAATGCTCCCAAAAGCGGAACTGGCTGTGTTTTTGGAAAGAGCTCAGAACAGTACGATAAATTGAACAAGAATACTGAAAAATAATCATTCTACATCCTCCCCGACTATCGAGATTTAACGATTAGGGTTGGCGAATGAATTTATCGTCTACTATTGCTATTTTCATGTGTTATAACCGATTATCATCATTGTTCTAACCACGGTTCCACCGTGGAGGTGCGAGTACCCTGATTTTATTGATACGCATTCTATACTGTCTCTTTTGAGTTGTTCCAAGGATTACTAAATATATGTACTCTTGTTTACTTTATGATTATTTGTAAGAGGGGCATCTTTCTGATGTAGTTTCCTCTGAGCCGATTTCATTACAGGTAGTTGGCGTGAATAAAAATCGTGTTTTAGGGCTCCTACCGGCCGTACATGTCTGAAATCTGGCATTTGGTATCTATCATTTTTGGATTGCATTCCTATGATGGACTATGTGCACGTTTCAACCTTCCTGCTGATCTGAATAACAATCCGACGAGACACAAATTCATGCCTTCCAGAGCATGCTGATCGGCATTGCATATAACTTTGGTGCTATCTGCTGAATGCGCTCACCATCGTGCAGAAGAATGCCGCATGAGAATTGTTTTCCTGTAGCTTCCATGAGCCGCTTTAATCCTCTGAAATCCTTGACCTGGACTGTCTTGCTTGCCTTGACCTCAATACCCACGACTTGACTCCATGAGCGTTCCAATACGAAATCAACTTCATAGCCGTCCTTATCCCGATAGTGACTGACCGTTGTAGTTTCGTTCGACAGGGCAACCGCTTTTACAATTTCGCTGTACACGAAACTCTCAAGAACACTCCCCAGTATTGATCGATTCTGATTTATGCTGTTCGCGTCCATCCGGAGAAGCACTGAAAGCAGTCCTGAATCCAAGAAATGGAATTTTGGCGTTTTAACAAGTCGTTTCAACTGAGAGTGGTGCCAGGCAGGTATTCGATCAACCAAGAACATTAGATTTAGCAAATGCAGCCAGCGGTCTATAGTTTTACTATCTACTCCAAGATGACTTCCGAGCCGGGACATGTTAAGTTGTTGGCCGGATGATATAGCCAAGAGTTCGACAAGTCGGATCATTTCGCTACGTTTTCCAATAGATGTAATATCATCAATATCACGATTTAATTAGATGATTTATGTAGCTGAGAAACCAGGCATGCCGACGTGCCGGAGCAGTGCGAGAAATTGCCTCAGGATATCCTCCATAAATGATCCTTTCAATCAATGCTGAAGTTGGCTCTATGTCCGTCATGACCGGGAGATTGCAATGAAAACACTTATCCAGAAATCCTGGTGGTTGCGTTCCTGCAATTTCCGATTGGGAAAATGGCAATAATTGAATAGTTTCAATCCGACCGGCCAAGGAATCCGGTGATATCCCTGATTTGAACAATTCAACTGAGCCCGTAATTAAAAAGCGTCCAGGAGTTGAATTTTCATCTACTTCTTTCTTTATCTCTAGAATCAGATTTGGTACACGCTGTATTTCATCAATTACCGCAGTTCCTAAACCTGTTATAAATCCCAAGGGGTCTTCACGCGCGAACTGCCGATGCTGTTCTTCGTCGAGCGATATGTAGTTTCGCCCATCTCTATCTGCAATCCGGCGAGCAAGCATCGTCTTACCTGATTGGCGGGGTCCAACGATAGCAACGATACGTGTATCTTGAAGCGCAGTGCGAACCAAATGTTCTGAATGTCGTTCAATAAATATATTTTTTGAAGAAGTCATTTTTTTCTAAACACTACTCATGTTTGTTTTATTTTTCGTGAATACCGGAATAAAGCCACGTCTAATTTGGAATATATCTACGTCAATTTCGGAATATGTATCCATTTCCAATAGCTCGCCAGTGGTCAGCCTAGAGCATACCTCCGCTGGTAGAGATTTTGGGCTATGGCGATATTCTGTATCGGATTTGCTGTTTCATGGTTTATTGATCGAAGATCTATTTCTAGCAAAGTACCGGTTGGGACGTATTCCTAAATCCACTCCTAATCGCGATAATACGTTCTAACTTTCTTACTCGAAACCCGCGACTCATTCCTCTCTGACATTTACTTTCTCACGACGGATCCGGGAAACCCCGGATGAAGAGAGAGTTTTGGGGTGGGGCCTAAAATCCATGACCATATATATAAAACACTCTCTTGATGACAGTGTTTCGTTCACCTCAAGAAGATTATGAACACCTGTGTGAGCATGTACAGATCGGGGATATGTCCTGTCAACGGCAGGTTGAAATTTCCGGTAGTGAGGCTCTGGAACTGATTGAATGAATCACTCCAAGGGATACTTCAAAATGTGAAATTGGACAATGCATGTATATCCCCTTGGTTGATAAAGATGGAGGAATCGTCAATGATCCCGTTCTGTTACGCCTGAATGAGAAACGTTTTTGGTTATCGATTGCTGATTCAAATGTAATGCTTTGGGAAAGGGTATTGCACATATAGAATGGAATAATAACGCGTCAATATTCGATCCTGACGTCTACCCACTGGTAATTCAAGAACCGAGGTCAAATGACTTGATGGCAGATTTGCTTGGAGAGGAGATTCGTGAATTGCTATTTTTTCGATTTGTACGCAAGGCATTGGCTGATACTTCATTCTACATCGCCGAGTCTGGCTGGATTGGTCAAGGTGGATTTGAAATCTACCTGGAAAATTTTCCTATGGGGTTGGACTTATAGGGTTGTATTTGGGAGGCAGGCCAAAAATATAATATACGCGCTGGCTGTCCAAACTCGATTGACCGAATTGAGAATGGCTTGCTGTCTTATGGAAATGACATGACAATCTTTGAGAATCCCTTGAATGTGGTATGGAGCGTTTCATTTTGGAGTACAAGGATGCAGAATGTATATCGTTGGATGCATTGGATGAAATACGCCAACGGGGAATCGAATACAAAGTGGTTTGCCTGCTCATTATATGGTGATCCGTTGACGCCTCCACGCGAAATGCTGACAGTATATGATGAATCAGATTTTTTCGTGGTTACCTGACCTGCATGACCTATTCAATCCGGTTGAATTGTAATAATTACGTATGCGACAGTTGAGGCCGGATTCTAAACTACAGGCCAGACCTTGTTCATTGAAATTGAATTGGATGGGCAACGAAAGGAAACCATTATGAGTAAATTCAGGGATTAAAAAACAGAATGTTAATTTCTCGCCCCACTTAGGGTTGGCGAAAAATAACTGATCATTTTGGCGGATATAATGAAAACACATGATGATTTGGATCACTATAGAAGCGTTTTCAGTGAACCTACTTTTTGATAAAAATCGAACCACCGTTCAAACGGCCCATGACAGCACCTGTGTGGCTGCTGAAAGACTCGTGGAATCACCTAACTACCAAACTAGATTGACATTCTGACATAACTCATCGATACTGAGATCGGCCCTCTTACTTGCTCGCTCGAAATGCAAATACAAGATAATAGCAATGATATAAACCGTCTTGAAGAGCTGTTCCAGCGGATCAGCAACATTAAGACATCATCGGGTATTGGTGGGATCAGGGCCCCTCATAAATATCTTTTGCTTTTGTTTGCAATTGGCCAATGTCTCAAAGGCAAGGATCGCATGATTCCTTACGAACAAGTAGATAATGCATTAAGTCCATTGTTAGCAAGATATGCACCTTATCAATATGCAAAAAACCCGAATTCAAGAGACCCATTCTGGCGCCTACAAAATGATGGATTCTGGGAATTAGAGAAAGCGGGATATGAGAATATCGATACGAAAAAGGTACCTGCAAAAGGGGAACTTGTCAAGATGCATGGAGGACTAACTAAAGAGGATTATGAACTTTTCTCACAAAATCCATATATTGCCCTCTCTGTGGCTCAAGAAATTCTTGATCTTCGTTTTGCTGGTTCACTACATCAGCAAATACTCGACACAACTGGAATCGAAGAAGGTCTTAGTGTTGCCGATTATAACGAACCGAATATCAACGATAAATTCCGGTGGATTAAACGGCGTTGGCGTGATCCAAAGTTTTCGAAAGAAGTTATTTATGCATATGAAAATCAATGTGCAATTTGCCAATTTTCAATCCGTAAAGGCGAAAAAACAATCGGGCTTGAGGCCGCTCACATTAAATGGCATCAGTACAAAGGTCCTGCAAAAGTTTCAAATGGTCTTGCATTATGTGCTATGCACCACGAATTATTTGATGCTGGTGCTTTCACGATCACGCCAGAGACCTACAAGATTTCTGTGTCTGATCAATTTTCTGGACATGGCGATGATGAAATTCTTGGACGCTATAATTCAGCAACTCTTCCAATCTTACCGAATGAAAAACATGATTACCCAGATCATCAATACTTGAGGTGGCATATCAAAAATATTTACCATGGGGAAGATCCATCAAGTCTGAGTTAGGATCACCCATAAAATAAATCTCGTTGATGAAATATTCGGCAATCTGAGCAACCTACCTTTTTGAAGCTATTCAATTTGATCCAATTGATTTGGATCCAATATCCTCTTTGGTTGCATGTTAATTCGTACATAAGCCGAAAATATCCCAAATCACGAGCAATACACGGAAACGTGAAGTACACATTGCATCACAACCATCGAATATATTCTTGAGTTTATTCCTGAGGGATAAACGAAGGCCAAAATCAGAAAATCCTTAATAAAAAGGCAGTTTTGAGGATGTCACCTTATCGGTCGTACTCATTTGATCTCACCAGAAATATCATCTTGGATAATGGCAGTAACTGTTTGGGAAATGTTTTATGTTTCGCTTTCGATTTCAGAGTCTGCTTCCTAACCTTGAATAATTCCATGTGTAGGTCCCACAATCAATAACTGATTCCCTCTTGGCCTTGCGAACAGAGAGAAAATAATTTATTTGAAGTTCTTCACTTCCATTTCTTATATCCAAACATCTGGTGTATCTTTCTAAATTTCCTGACACTCACTCAAAAATGTCGATGAACTTCTCAATAATTTGGACGGAAAGTTGGCTTTGTTGTTTGCCTCTTAAAATTTCTGCAATTAATCGCACCTATTTGCAATTTACTATCAATAGTGAAATGGCAAGTTCTTGCTTCACTTATGTTAAGGTGACCGCATCATGAATGCAGAAATTCAGACCCTACGACGCAAGTTACCGATCGGTTATCAATCGTTTGCTGATCTTCGAAAGGATGGTTGTTACTATGTTGATAAAACCCCTCTGATTCGGCAAATGATTGAGGAGAGAAGATACTATTTTCTCTCCCGTCCTCGTCGTTTTGGTAAGAGTCTGCTGATCGATACCTTGCAGGAATTGTTTGAGGGGAACGAGCCCCTGTTTCAAGGTCTGGACATCCACCCACACTGGGACTGGTCGGTCGAATATCCCGTCGTTCGCTTGACCTTGGATGGGATCGTCAGTACACCCGAGGAACTGGAAGATAATCTATTGAGCCAGTTATACAAAATCGAACAAACCTTTACTCTGCAACTCCCTCCAGTAAAGGCATCTTCGGAGCGTCTTCGCCATATCCTGTATCAACTACATCAAATAGCTGGTCAGCAGGTAGCGGTATTGGTTGATGAATATGACAAGCCGGTGCTGGATGTACTGGAGGACAGTGACAAGGCTCGGGTAAACCGAGATAGATTAAGAGACGTATACAGCATCCTGAAAAGTTCGCAAAAGCATATCCGCTTTGTGTTCGTGACCGGCATCACGATGATGTCGATGGCTAGCTTTTCTTCCGGTCTGAACAATCTTACCAATATCAGTTTATCTCCAAGGTATGCAACCATTTGCGGATATACCGATCACGATCTCGATACGGTGTTTACTCCGGAACTGGAAGGACTGGATCGGGACAAGATTCGCACCTGGTATAACGGTTATCACTGGCTGGGTGAGGAGAAACTGTACAATCCCCACGATATTCTTCATCTCTTTTATGAGCGCGAGTATACGGAACACTGGTTTCAATCCGGCGAGCCGGGCTATCTGTATCGAATGCTGGAGAAGAATAAAGTCAGTCCCATGCAAGTGGAAAACCGCGTAGTCGATGCATCTTCGGTTTCCAAGTTTGAACTCGGCAAATTCAGTCATGAGGCCTTGCTGTTCCAGTCTGGATATCTGACCATCACGCAAAAGGAATTCGATGAGGATAATATTCTGTACCATCTGGACTATCCCAATTATGAGGTGCAAAGAAGTTTCAACAAGGGATTTGCCGATCACTTAACCGGTTGTGGTCGGGAGATTGCAGAGACAGGAAATGCACTGATTCAGGCTTTGGGAGAAAATAACTTTTTGGCATTTAAGCAGAAGATTCAAACCATGCTTGATGGAATTCCCTATGCCTGGCCTTCCAGTGGTGATCTTAGTCATTATGAAGCCTGGTATACGAGTTTGCTGTATATGAGTTTTCGCACCACACCGGTTGATCTGAAGGCAGAAGAAATGACCAGCCGTGGCCGTTCAGACCTGGTGATCCTGCATCAGAATCAGGTGTTCGTGCTGGAACTCAAGATGGTCCAAGGCGATAAAAATATAGAAAGAAAGGTGAAAGAAGGCCTTGACGAAGCCATTACGCAGATTCGTACAAAAGGCTATGCTGAAAAGTATCGAGACCTTGATCAACCCATCCACCTGATCGGAATGGTGTTTGGAGAGGAAGATCGAAATCTATTGGAAATTCGGGTTGAGAAGTTCTGAAAATTTAGTTCTGATCTCGCTAGATAATGTATTTCATGATGCCTTCTAGAGCAAGTGTTTTGTATAAGCTATTTTTGCGAGAATCCTAATCAATATTTACACAAACTAACAAATTATTTTGTGTCGGCACTTGGGCAAAGTTCTGCATGTGCTGGGCCTTGAGACAATGCATGACCTTGTTGCTAGTCGTATTTATGCTTGGACGGCGGCTGCGTTTTGGGACGCGCCGATCGACCCGATTCTGGATATTAAGCTGAGTAACGAAGTCGAGCAGTGCTGAGTTGGCACCGAATTCGTGGACGGTGGCCTATATGGACAAGGGAGTTTTTTGTTTGGCGTCGATGAAGTCGTCAGCGGTGCCGAGGTACTGTTACCAAACGATTTTTGGTTTGCCGTTGACGCGTTGTGATTTACGGGCTAGTAGTAAGTTCGTCCCTTGATTTTTTTTGCAGTGATGCTCGACATGTTAGGGGATAGAGGGATTTCAAGGCGTGTTGATACAAATTGAACCATGACAGTGATTTGCTTGTCGATAGGGCATAATGTATATTGGTTATGCCTTCTGATAAGCATCATTTATGAATATGAACACTAAACTAAAAAATACTGTAAATCAGATAACTGATACCACTTCGACTTGGGTCAATCAAGCGTTCGATTCGACATCTGCGGCCTTCATCTCTATGTTGTCAGTTACCCAAGGGGCTTTGGCTAGTGTCCTGTCGACT
>JAPOUQ010000038.1 GCA_026708585.1 Gammaproteobacteria bacterium | reverse complement strand
CGACCAGTCCTGACCTTGTTTACAAATCCAGAGCCACTCAATATCTCTAAATACTTTCGTGCTGTCTGTCGTGTATACGGTAGATCACGTTCCAGAAATTCAATTCGAATATAAGGATAATAAAACAGATTATTCAGCAGATCCTGAGAATAGAGTTTCGGAAACTCTTTGCGTATTCGATGTTTCATTTGTATCATGAGAACTTTAACGCCAACGATCAGTTGCACCGTCGAGAACGCTGTTTCGGCAACTGAATTGAGCATATATTCAACCCAATGTTCCCAAATTCGATCCTCCCGAACAGCTTGCAAAAGACGATAATAGTCTGGTTTGGTACGGTTAATCGCTTGGCTCAGATATAGAATTGGTGATTCCAGAAGACCACAGTGTATGAGGTAAAGTACATTCCGCATTCGTCCCACCCGACCATTGCCATCCGGGAAAGGATGGATACTTACAAACTGATGATGTATCAAAGCCATTTTGATGAGCGGGTCCAAATTATTGCATGAATCTTTGTTAGTGATGACTTGTTCAAGTTGCCGCATGTAAGCAATGATATCGTTTTGGCTTTGTGGTGGTCCATAGACCATTTCTCCGGTCTGTTCATTGCGCAGTATTGTGCCTGAGCCTATCCGATAATCATCATTGCGTTGCTTCAATATGCGGTACATTTCGATCAGCATGTTTTCGCTGATGAATCCATTTTCTTGCCATTTTTCATAACCTCGTTGCATTGCAATACGATATCGAGCCACCTCCTTTGCTTCAACAGTAACGTCGCCGACTAACAGATCAGCCTGGAAGATCTTATCTTGAGTCGTTACGATATTCTCTATCTCAGAACTGCAAGGGCCTCCTGCAAAAGCAATGTATCAAGTAAGATACCTTGATTGGGAAGACCACTAGCGACACCCTTCAATTCTCCTAGCCTTCCGTGCGCCTTGGAAAGCGCGAGTAAAACAGGAACAGTCAGCAAATCCCTTGATGGTGGAAAAGTCAAAAACGGATATTTCGAGTTCACCCTGCTTGAATATATATATATAAAACCACAATATTGGATATCTTTTTTATTAATAATATACAAAACCCTATTTTTGTATATATAAGAATCTGAATACGGGTTTATACCTTGAGGTTAACTAGAATACCTTCATGGTATGAGAGTCCAGATTCCAAAGGTAGATCAGGTCATTATTCAAGTAAATAGGGTGTTACAGTGCGATCTGATTTACTCAACATTGTATAAATCAAAGTCAAAATATCGGGCGTTAATTTGGGCATATGTGCCATTTTTCAGAATAGCTTGAATAGCTCCATTTAATAGGATACGTAAATCTTCATCTTCCTGTCGAACGGCAATACCGATCCCTTCGTCAAGAAAATATTCATCTCCGACAAACTCATAGTCCTGTCCGTTGACTTCAAGCCATTTGACAAACCCAATCCCATCGCCAAATACTGCATCCACTTGCCCTGAGTCAATTGCATCAAAAAGGGCTTGGCTATCTGAAAAAAACTGAATAGCAGATGGATCTTTCAGATTTTCGACTAGCCAGTCAGAGGCTACGGTAGCTCGCATAACCCCGATTTTGTGATGGACAATATTTTCAGGATTAAATCCGGAATCTTTTCTCGAGACATAGCGCACCGCAGTTCTGTAATACATATCTGTAAAGGCGACGAGTTGACGGCGTTTCTCCGTGATTGACATGCTTGAGATGATGGTATCAAACAGATCATTTTGCAAACCTGGGATTAACCCTTCCCAATTTTGTTGAACAAACATACATTTCACCTGAATTTCGTGACATAAAGCCTTAGCGATATCAATATCAAATCCTTGCAACTTACCGGATCCACTGACACTGCTAAATGGTGGATAGGTTGGATCAACACCAACCCGAAGCTTGTTTTGTGTTTGTTGGCCACTGGCCATCAAAGTCATGGAGGCTAGGGACAACGCTAATCCTATGATCAAGGATGCCAACAATTTGTGGTACACCGACTTTCTCCGGTTGAAGGTTGTATTGTTCATATTCACTTTGGTTTTGGTCTGTTTTCGTCAACGGGTGCGAATTTCTAATTCAATACTGAATACTTCTGCCACCATCAACATTGATAATTTGTCCGGTAATGTAATCTGCCGAAGAAAGGAAAAATAATACAGTTTTGGCTATGTCTTCAGGATTACCAATCTGTTTGAGAGCTGTCTTGGAAATTATACGTTGTTGTGAGAGTTCATCGTGATCATGTTCTGGCCAGAGTATCGCTCCAGGTGCGATTCCGTTTACCCTGATTTCTGGGCCTAGTTCAATGGCCAGTGAGCGGGTCAAAGACATCAAAGCTGCTTTGGAGGCACTATAGACAGAATATCCCGGTAGGGGACGTTCGGCGTATATATCAGTGATATTAATAATTGATCCCCGACTTTTTTTGAGATAGGGTGCCGTTGTCTGACTCAGAAAATAAGGTGCTATGAGATTTGTGGTGATGAGATCGTCCCACTGGTCATCACCTGTTGAGGCAATTGGAGTTGGATAAAATCTTGAGGCGTTGTTGATTAAGCAGTCAAGTCCACCAAGGTCATGGATTGTATGTCGCAAATTGATCTTGAGTTCGGCAATATCCCGGAAACTACCTTGGATAATCTCAACTGAGTCCGGACGTGTGCTACTTAACTCTTCTTTTAAATCAAGAGCCTCACTATGACTAGTGTCATAATGAATAAGCAAACGTGCACCATGCATATGTAGGTGTCGGACAATTGCTTCACCAATACGACGCGCCCCACCCGTCACGAGTATTAGCCTGCCGGAGAGTATTGGGTCAACGGATGGTTCAGACTTGGACTGCGGTTGAATGATGTGTAATGCCTGCTTTGATTTTTTCGCCACGATAGAATTTTACCCGCTACTTGGGATATTACATATTTCGCTAATTGATCTGCCTCCAATGGCCAAATCGAAGGAAATATTCTAAAAATAACAACAGAATTTCTGCCTTTAGTTGACAGTTTCGTCACCAACATTATACTGATTATGTTTCATGGATCCGATTTGACAAATACTCAAATATCACCTCACCGAGTTTCATCTCGGTCCATTTACTACTGCATACCGAGACCATAAAATTGGCGCAAGTCAATCAGAAAACACGAGAACAAGATATCCATACATCACAGGTTGTTGGTCGGATTCATGATCTTATTCATGAAAATGATGGATGGATCGGCTTTGATCAATATATGCACGAAGTGCTACATTCGCCAGACTACGGATATTACTGTTCTGATGCAATCAAGTTAGGAGCAGACGGCGATTATGTTACCGCTCCGATGCTGGGTAACGTATTTGCAGGGTGTATGGCTCGACAATATCAGGAGATTCAGAAAAACCTGCCCAACGCAAAGTTGGCATACATCTTGGAATTTGGTGCTGGTACTGGTCAGTTGGCACTCGATATACTTACTTACCTAAATCAAGAGTCAGGTCTACCAGAAAAATATAGGATTCTTGAGACCAGCGGTGAATTAATCCAACGCCAGCAATTGCTATTCAAAAATATAGCACCTCAATTTCTTCCAATCATCGAATGGGTTCAGGAAATTCCTAGCCAAATAACGGGTATGGTTATTGCCAATGAAGTTCTTGATGCGATGCCGGTCAAACGATTTCGAGTCAGGAATACAGATTGCATAGTTGAACTTGGGGTGGGTATGGACCAAGGAGTATTGGTTTGGAAAGAAGGTCCGCCGCTCAGGGAGCCAATACTTGCTAGGCTGAAGCAATTTAATTTACCCTGTGGATATCAGGGTGAGTTAGGACTTCAGGCAGAGTATTGGACGAGGAGTCTTACAGAAGCATTGAAAGAAGGGGTGATGATAATCATTGATTACGGGTTTGCGAGGCGCGAATATTTTCACCCGACCAGAATAGATGGCACGATTATGTGTCATTATCGCCATCAGTCGAATATGGATCCTTTCTTGCGGCCCGGATTACAGGATATTACGGCACATATCGATTTCACGGCGATTGCCGAAGCGGGTAACCAAGTTGGTGCCAGGATTGCGGGTTTTTCTAGTCAGGCTTGTTTTTTGATCGGTAATGGTATTTTGAATCTGCCATCATCGGAGTTTGTTACACCTTCGAAGCACTTGCTTGAAACCACCCAGCAGATTAAGAAACTTACTCTTCCTCATGAGATGGGAGAATTATTCAAGGTAATCGGGTTGTCAAGGAACTATCCTTACAGACTTTCCGGTTTTTCCTTGAAAGATATACAGGATTGTTTGTAATGGATTGGTCCCAGATAATTTGGTTGTCGATTCTTCAGGGTCTCACAGAATTCCTTCCGGTTTCAAGTTCTGGACATTTGGCGTTGGCACCTTCCATGCTAGGCTGGTTTGATCAGGGGCTTGCTTTTGATGTGGCCGTCCATGTTGGAACATTGATAGCGGTACTTGGCTATTTCCACGAAGATTTCCGGCTACTGATTCGTGAATGGGTTCGATCGATCATCACTAGCCGGAGTACTTTCCAAAGCAATATGGCATGGTGCATTCTCTTTGCTACAGTTTTCATCGGACTGATTGGTTTTCTGATTGAGGGAATAGTGAGTACACTAGCCCGTAATCCCATCTCCATTGCCATTGCGACAATCGGATTTGGGCTATTGTTAGGTGCCGCGGATTTGTGGGGTCGACGCGTACGTGAATTTAATGAAATTCGCACGCGGGACATGCTTCTGATTGGTGTGGTTCAAATACTAGCTCTCATACCCGGTACATCTCGTTCTGGTGTGACCTTGACCGCCGGTATGGCGATGGGGTTGACCCGGAAGGCCGCGGCAAGATTTTCATTCTTGATGGCTGCTCCGGTTATTTTTATTGCCGGGGGCTGGGAAGGATATCAGCTAATAACCGACTCCAAACCAATCGACTGGCCGAAACTTTCGGTCGCAATTGGCCTGTCTGCGTCCATCGCGTTTTTATGCATTCGTTATTTTCTTCGCTATCTAGAGCGCTACAGCCTTATGCCATTTGTCTGGTATCGACTGATTCTTGGTGTCATTATTCTTTCTTTATTCCTGTAGAATTCCACTGTCCAAATCCAGATATGTACCCATGAAGTTAACTGCCAAACAATTCATGGAAGCGCCAAACAAAGTGATAACTTTGTTAGGTATGTCCGGTGTAGGGAAAACGGCTTTTTCATTGAAATTGCCTCGAGATACATGGTTTCATTATTCAGGGGATTATCGGATTGCCACCCGTTATCTCGATGAGCCCATACTTGATGAGGTGAAGCGGGTAGCTATGCAAAACCCCTTCCTGAAAAACCTGCTACAGACAGACTCCATCTATATTCGCAATAATTTCACCTTTGAGCATCAGTTTTCCGTCTCTAGCTTTCTCGGTATGGTTGGTAATCCTGCAAAGGGAGGAATGAGTATTGATGAATTCAAGCGTCGTCAGGCGATTTTTCGAGATGCAGAAACTCATGCTATGCGGGATGTCGATTTATTCATGCAAAAATCGAGAGATATCTATGGGTACCCCCATTTCATCAATGATGCTGGGGGTAGTGTCTGTTCTCTGACTGACTCCGAATGCTGGGAACGGTTATCAGCAATTAGTGTTGTTATCTATCTCCATGCAGATGAGTCTTTGGAGCATGTGTTAATCGATCGAGCAATTTGTAAGCCGAAACCACTCTGTTACGAAGATGATTTTCTGGATCGACATCTTACCCAATATCTTGAAGAGCACTCGCTGAAATTTGCCAATGAGATTCAACCTGATGAATTTATACGCTGGATTTTTCCATTATTGATCGATTATCGGCGCCCTCAGTATCAGCGGATTGCAGAGAAATATGGATACACCATTGAAGCAGAAAAGATTTGGAAGCTCAATAATGAGGCCGATATTCTGGAATTAATTTGTCAGTGTATGGATGGTCTATCCTGACCGAGTGCCCGACAAAAATACTGAACGAAAAGCGATGATGAATCCTAAGTTGATGCAATTAGTTACAGTTAACCCATTTGAATCATGCCCTTAGTTGAGACAAATTCTTTGCCGAGTTTTCAGCGACTGCGTGATGAAGGACAGGAGATTCTAACCCCAGAACGCGCTACTACTCAAGATATTCGTGAACTTCATATTGGTTTGTTAAATATGATGCCCGATGCGGCACTTGAAGCTACCGAACGTCAGTTCATGAGATTGGTTGGTTCGTGTAATCGAATTGCTCAATTCATCATTCATCCGTTTACATTTCAAGAGATTCCAAGAGAAGGAGTGGCGGCAGAACACGTAAATCGATATTACCTTCCTTTTGATATGATTCGCGAGCAAGGTCTTGATGCATTGATCCTATCTGGAGCAAATCCTGTACTTCCAGATATAACAGCTGAACCGTTCTGGAATCCTCTAGAAGAGGTGGTTCGTTGGGCAAAGGATAATGTCTGTTCAGTGATGTGTTCATGTTTGGCAACTCATGCAATAGTTCAAATGCTGTATGGCTTTGAACGATATCTCCTCCCTGAAAAACGCTGGGGTGTCTACTCGCATCGTCTAACCAACAAGATGCACCCGCTAACCAGTAATATAGATAGTCGGTTTGATGCACCGCACTCGCATGTTTTTGAAGTCAATTCCAGACAATTCGAAGAATCTGGTCTGGTTGTTCTAGCTGAAGGTGAGGTTTCCAATCTGCATCTTGGTGTCAGTACAGATGGTTTGCGCTTCGTTTTTTTTCAGGGTCATCCCGAGTATGACAAGATCAGTCTCCTTAAGGAATACAAGCGAGAAGTTGTCCGCTATATCGAAGGAACTCGGGATACTTATCCTCCTATGCCCGAGAATTATTTTAAAGGGCAGGCCAGAGATATTGCTGAAAAGTACAAAGTTAAGGTACTTGTCTGTCGAGGCGATTATCAGAACTTGATACCATTTCCAGAGCAGGAGCTTCAAGCATCAGTTGATATAACTTGGTCTGACACCGGAAAGGCCTTAATCAATAACTGGCTTGGGTTGATCTATCAGGTCGCTCATCCTGATCGGGGTAAGGTCTTCATGGATGGCATTGATCCGTCTGACCCAATCGGATTTCTCAAAAGTAGCAGATAGTTCAGGTTTCAGTCGGTTTGTGTAGTGGGTCTCCTAGAGGCAAGACCATAAACAGATAGCGACAGAATACTAAATACCAGTGCTCCGGCCGCAAATGGATACAGGCTAGTATTAAACGACTGGCCGATTGCGATGCCGATGATCAATGATCCCAAAGTGATTAGTGAGTTAATGATTGTGCTTGCCATCCCAGCAATTTTTCCATGTGGCTCAATCGCCAGAGCGTTCATATTGATGAATAAACTTCCAATTGGTAGGAAGTATGCAAACAACATTCCTAAGGTTATTGCAAACGGCGGCTTGCCTTCGTACATTACTGTCAGAATGAAAAAAATCACAGCCACTACAATTAAGGCAATTAAACCAAAAAAATTAAGTTTGTACATGCCATGGCGAGAAACCAGAAAAGAGTTTGCGAACATGGCAATGCCGATAGATAGTGCTAGGATTGCAAAGTAAAACGCAAATCGATCCCCGGTCACATAAAACTCTTGAAACAACTGTTGTGCGATTGCTAGGTATCCTACAAAAATCCCAAATATGAGTGCCGCCGATAAAGTGTAAAGAATTGTTGCTCGGTGTCTGCAAACGATCAGCAAGGAATCACGCACAATTTTGAGGGTGAAAGGTGAGCGGCGATCAATATTGAGGGTTTCCGGTTGTCGCAAGAAGAACCAGATCTGCATGACCAGGCCATACATCAAAATGACTACGAATATCATTCGCCAAGTGCTGAGCCATAGGACAGTCTGACCAATAGCAGGTGCCAACATCGGAATCAGGATAAACACTGACATCACCATTGAGAGAACTTTGGCCATTTGTTCTCCTGAAAATCGATCTCGGATCATAGCCATGGTTACGACTCTTGCTGAGGCAGCACCCAGTCCTTGGCAGAACCTTCCAAAAAGCATAACCTCCATGCTCTGGGACAGAGCACTGATCAGACAACCCATGATGAACACGATAGAACCAAAATGAATAGCGGGTCTGCGTCCAAAGCTGTCGGATAGTGGTCCCCAGAATATCTGCCCACAGGCCATTCCAAAGAACAGTACGACAATGATTAGTTGGCGATCGTTGGGGTGGGACGTTATTAAATCCTGATTGATATGTCCAAGTGCAGGCAGAATGATATCAGTGGAAAGCGCAACCAAGGCCATCATCAATGCCATCACCGCTACAAATTCAGCATGGGGAATCGCTCCGGTTGGTTTACGAAACACGATCTGAATTATTTATGAGGTGAAGAGAGATAGGCCGTAGATGACATCTCAACCAGACGGCTCTGAGTTCGCTGAAACGCATTCATGAGTCGCTTACCCTGATAGATATCTTTGGGAGAGTAATCAGAGGAAGCCAGCAAATTGACATTGCGATCATACAGTTCATCAATGAGTTCAATGAATCGTCGAGCAGAATCATCCATGTCTGAACCAAGTTGTGGGATATCGCTAATGATCATGGTATGGAACTGTTGGGCAATTTCTATGTAGTCCAAGTTTGATCGATGAGTTTGACAAATCGCTTCAAAGCTAAACCAGACGGTGTCGGCCCCCAGAGCTTTGGCTTCTAGGAGACGACCATTGATTTCGAGTTTTGTATTGAAGGATGGGTTTGGTCCTGCTAGATGGATAAAAGCAGACCTGAGACTTGCTTCTGTCTCATCTGTCGATGGAACCATAAATGTATTGGTTCCACTCAGGTATTCCATGCGGTAATCCTTGCCATTATCAACTTCAATACTGGATGTATGATCTTTGATCAGTTCAATAGCAGGAAGAAACCGATCTCGTTGAAGTCCTCCCCAATACAGTTGATCTGGTGGGGTATTGGATGTGGTTACCAGAGTTATCCTGCGCTCAAAGAGATGACCGAGAAGGGTAGCCATAATCATTGCATCGGCGATATCGGAGACTGTGAATTCATCAAGGCAAAGAACACATCGGTCCCCGAGTAGATCCTTTGCTACTGATTTTAGTGGATCGATTTGTTCCTTGATCTGGTTTTTTTTGTGATGCACTGAACGCATAAACCGATGAAAATGGGTACGATAGACGATTGCCGGTGAAAGGCTAGAGACAAACAAGTCCATAAGCAAGGTTTTTCCGGTTCCAACGCTACCCCATAGATAACATCCGGTAGGCGGTTTCTTTAGTCTGAAGGAGAGTAATTCTTTTAATCTACTGGATTTTCGTTCTCCAGTGTTGGTTAATAGTTCATATTGCAAAAGGTCAAGCTGTTGAAGTGCTCGATCTTGTGATGAATCCATATTCAGGGAGCCATCATCCAATAATCGCTGATAGAGTACAGATGGTGAATGGTGGCCGGTAGAAGAAATCATATTGGTTCGGTTATTAAGTGATTAGACAACAGATTTAACTCGTCGGATCGTTATAGGCATGATAAACTGAATTCACAATTTGCAATCTGCCATATTTTGATATTGGAGTGTTTACGTTGCAGTTAGTCTTGTTATTGTCAAGAACATTTGCCTGAGCTCGGGAAAAAAGTTGAGGTATTATGTATGTTAAAGGAAAAGATTACTTACTCGTTTCTTGAGGATGTTGCATCTATTGCAGTATCAGCAGGGCGAATAATTCTGGATATATATGAGAACCACGATTTAGCCGTTGAATATAAGAAAGATGGCTCTCCTCTTACTATGGCTGATCTACATTCTCATAAGTTTATCCTAACCTCATTACAGGAACTCACGCCGGATATTCCGATATTGTCGGAGGAGTCTTCGCCCGAAATCCACAGGCAGCGAATTAACTGGTCAACGCTTTGGTTGGTGGATCCGCTTGATGGAACCAAGGGTTTTGTTCAGGGCAATGGGGAGTTTACGGTAAATATTGCTTTAATTCAGGATTCAAAACCGATTCTTGGTGTTGTATACACACCGGTTCGTAATCTACTACAATATGCAGCTCTGGGCGTTGGAGCATTTTGTGTTGATGCACAGAACAAGTGCAGACCAATTCAAACCCGTGAAATAAGCGATCAGTTGGTAGTGGTGGTATCGAGCCGCTCTATACAAGATGCGAATCTAAATCGATTTATCTCGAAACTAAAATTGCACTTTTCACAGGTTGAGACTTATCCTTTGGGTAGTTCGCTGAAATTTTGCCTGTTAGCGGATGGACTGGCTGATATCTATCCTAGGTTTGGGCCAACCAGTGAGTGGGATACAGCTGCAGCACAGTGTATTCTTGAAGTAGCAGGCGGAAAAATCCAGAATGCCGAAGGAAATTCGCTGGAGTATAATAAGCTCGATATTGTAAACTCCGCATTTATTGCTAGTGGCAGTTTCGAGGCAAATTGGACTGAATTCTTTTCTGAACAGTTAATGCAACAATGAACTGCCTTGATTGAGTATTTTCTCTCGCTGTATGGGTAAGTAAGCAGATAGTTCAACCTATTCCAAAACAACGATAAACTTTTTTTCAAGCCATGCGTATAACGCTAATGGGTGGGCCAGGATCAGGTAAGGGTACCCAAGCCAAAATGTTGTCGGAGGTCTACCGGATTCCGCAGATTTCGACTGGAGACTTACTTCGCGAAGCGGTTTCCGAAAATTCACCACTTGGTCAACTTGCTCAACAGGCCATGGACAAAGGCAATCTAGTCGATGACCAGATTGTCTTGGAAATTCTTGAAGAACGACTCCGCAAACGAGATACCAAGCGCGGTTTCATTATCGATGGATACCCTCGCAGTATTCCACAAGCTCAAGCTTTGGATAATCTGCTCGGTCTTCTGGGTCGACCTATCCAGATTGCAGTCAATATTGATGTCAAAAATGATGTGTTGATCAAGCGAATTTCTGGCCGGTTCATTTGCAACCACTGCGGGCGAATTTATAATCATCATTTTGACCTTCCACAAGTTGAAGGTGTATGTGATACATGTGGTTCAACCGAGTTCATCTCTAGAACGGATGACAATTTAGAGTCTGTCAAGACTCGTCTTGAGGTCTATGAAAAAGAAACCTCGCCGCTCATTACCTATTTTCGAGCTCAGCACAAACTCCGCAACGTGAAAGGGGAGGGTGATAAGGATCAGATTCATCAAATAATCCGAGATATGTTGGATATTGAGATTCGTCCTTTGGAAGTTCATACACTTGAGACTGCGTCTGAGGTTGAAGAAGAGATCGATCATACAGTGATTGCTGGTGGTGAGATCAATCGTATTGATCCACCCAAGAAGGTAAGAAAGCCCAAGCGAACAAGCATAAAGAAATCGGCTACTGTGCAAAAGCCATCTCCTTCTGGAGCGAACAAAAAAACAACGAAACGCAAGACGACAAGTACTTCCAAGACGACTACTGCGCGCAATAAATCTGCGAAAACCACTGCAAAATCGAAGTCTCGTTCAGTATCGACCAAGGCCAAGTCTAAGACGGTTGCTACAAAAACGAAGCCAAAAAAGGCTACACAGACTCGTAAATCCAAGTGAGCTCGACTTTCATTAACCAGAGACATACCTCCTGTATTGCTGATGGTTAAGAGTCTAGAATCAGGGTGCTATCCATCGACCCGTCTGCGACGGATGCGAACAGATTCATTCAGTCGAATACTGATGCGTGAATCGAGTTTAAACGTGGACGATTTGATACAACCTTTGTTCGTTCGGGAGGGGGATAACACTGCGGAACCAATCCAATCCATGCCGGGTATTGAACGATTATCGGTCGATCGAATCGTGAGCAAATGTCAGGACTTGCATCATCTCGGAATCCCGTCTGTCGTGTTGTTTCCAGTAACCCCGCCGGAAGTGAAATCCGATGATGCCAGAGAATCATGGAATCCAAATGGCCTTGTGCAAAGGACAATTTTTGCAATTAAGGATAAAGTGCCCGAAATCGGTGTGATGACAGATATTGCCTTAGATCCTTATACATTAAATGGCCAAGACGGACTAGTGAATGAGTCCGGATACGTGATGAATGATCGCACTGTTGAGGTCTTAATTCGCCAGTCTCTGTCACATGCTCGTGCGGGCGTCGATGTGGTGGCCCCCTCCGATATGATGGATGGCAGAATCCGTGGTATTCGAGAAGCTCTTGAGCATGAGGGTTTCTATAACCTCAGGATTCTTTCCTATGCTGCAAAATACGCATCGAGTTATTATGGGCCGTTCCGAGATGCAGTCGGCTCGGCTACCAATCTTGGCAAGTCAAACAAAAGTAGCTATCAGATGGATCCGGCCAACGTTGAGGAAGCATTACGTGAGGCTGCGTTCGATATCCATGAAGGGGCAGATATGATCATGGTCAAACCCGGTATGCCCTACCTGGATGTCATATGGCGAATTCGTGAGGCATTTGGTATGCCAACCTTTGCCTATCAAGTGAGTGGTGAATATGCAATGTTCAAAGCAGCAGCCAAGAACGGTTGGATTGATGAGCAGGCGTTGGTCCTTGAAACCTTGCTTGGTTTCAAGCGGGCTGGATGCCATGGGGTACTGACCTATTATGCAGAGCAGGCTGCCCGCTGGATCAACCCCTGAAGTTCGCCCATGAGTAAGTTGACCGAATCGGGAGAATATCCTTATTCTGTAACATCGATGAATGCATCAATAAAACGATCCATCTCCTCCTCATCGCGTAATCCGGCAATATTGATTCTGCCGCCAGCTACGACATAGATTGCATAATCATCACGTAGCCGGTTCACTTGTTCATCGTTGAGTACGAGTAGGGAGAACATACCACGATGATCGGCAATGAAATCCCAACGATTATGTCCAGTTCTAGCACGAAGTTTATTGCTCATTTGGTTTCTCAATCCCAAAATTCGCGCTCGCATATCAGACAGTTGCTGTTCCCAAATTTTGCGCAACTGTTGATCGCCTAGAATCATCCCGACGATCGCTGCGCCATGGTCGGGCGGCATCGAATAGGAACTGCGAGCTGTACTCAATAACTGGGCGCAAGCTGAATCTGCAGATTCTGAAGTCTCACCCATAATCATCGCACAACCGACTCGATCCCGATAGAGGCCGAAATTTTTTGAACAAGAACTAGCTACAACTAGTGATTCAACTTCTTGTGCTACAGTCCGGATGCTGTAGACATCCTGTTCTAGAGAATCCCCAAAGCCCTGATAAGCCAAATCAAAAAATGGAAAAAACCCCGTTTTGGCGGCCAATTTTGCAATTTCATTCCAATGCTCAGGTTGAAGTTCAGCCCCAGAGGGGTTATGACAACATCCGTGGAAAACAACGATGTCTTTTGGCCCTCGCCTCGAAAGTGAGTCCAGCAAGTCATCTACAGCAACAGCTTTGGTGGTTCGGTTGAGGTAAGGATAGGTTGCGGTTTCAAATCTGCTTCCATGAAATATTGGATAGTGATTCCCCCAGGTTGGATCGGTCAGCCAGACTTTGCTATCGGGAGAGACCTTGGCAAGCATTTCGGACAGGACACGAAGAGCTCCACAACCGCCGGGTGCTTGTACTGCCCGAATGCGACGATTCTCGCCATCCCCGAACACCATACGGGTGATTTGTTGATTGAATGATTCATCACCAGATAGGCCAACATAAGTTTTCGTAGTTTGTTGGTTATGCAGTTGTTGCTCGGCTTGTTTGACAGCTGCCATGATTGGAGTATTCCCATCACTGTCTCGAAATACCCCAACGCCCATGTCGATTTTATTATCGCGTTTGTCTGCTTTGAAGATGCTGATTAGGCGGATGATTGGATCAAGTGGGGTTGGTTCTACGTTTTGAAACATAATTCAAAGGTAATTTAGGTTTGGGAAAATTTGATCTGTTGAAGACGCAATTATAGGGGTATTCAGAAAGCAGAGCAATTCGAAGTTGTGCCGTTATTCAATTGTCGGTGCTGCAAGCAAGGGACCCATGAATTCCCCAACCGCTTGGCTTAGGATAGGGTCATCCCAGGCTCAGCAAATTAAGCGTGGGATGACCCTATTTTACCTTTTGAGAGAGTTACAAATCTTCCGCCCGGTTCTGTGCGGAAGATTTTACTCACTCATGATTGGATCCCTTGAGTCTGCGTTTTATTTGACTTATGAAAGTGCCAAGTGCCGGTAAAAGCACAATTGCACCAATCATGTTCACGACAAACATAAACATCAGGATAATCCCCATGTCTGTCTGGAATTGTAATGAAGAGAAAAACCAGGTGGCAACGGATACTGCCAAGGTAAGGCCTGTAAACATGACCCCCGAGCCAACCGTTGTAAGCGTCTTCAGATAGGCATCACTGAAATCTAGCCCCTGTGCAATGTAGTAGCGAATCCTGCTGAAAATATAGATTCCATAATCAACACCAATCCCGCAGCCAAGGGCGATAACTGGCAAGGTTGAAATCTTCAGTCCTATTTGGAGAATGGCCATCAAACCGTATGTCAGCAGTGATGCGATCATTAATGGTATTACCACGCATAGGGTCCAAGTCAGTGAACGAAACGTCAGCAGACAGATCGCTATAACGGCCATGTAGACAAAACCAAGAAGCTTGAATTGAGAATTTTTAACCTCTTCGTTGGTAGCTGCCATAACACCGACATTGCCTGCGGCAAGACTGAATGTGATTAGTGATGTGGTATTTTCGAGATTGAACTGCTTAACAGCTCCAACAATTCGTTCTATCGTATCTGCGGAATGGTCAGTGGTGTAGATGTGAACAGCCATCACACTGCAGTCGGCATTCAGCAAGCCACTTGAGGTTGGAACAGGAGCAACAGATTGAACAAGTCGGTAATGGTTTCGAGGCAAGGTACGCCATTTCGGATCGCCTTCGCTCCATGCAGCACTCAGCTGGCGAATCGTGCCAGCGAGGCCGGAAACAGACTGAACCCCTTGCACATTTTTCATCTTCCATTCAAAATTATCGATTATTTTCATAACCTCATAGTTAACGCATGCATCAGGTCTGGTCTCGGCGATAACAGTCAGCACGTCAACACCAATGTGGAAGTTATCAGTGATCGCCAGCAAGTCGAGGTTGTATTGCGAATCTGGGCGCAACTCTGGAACGCCGATCTGTTGGTCGCCAATTCTGACTTTCGAGCCATACCAGACTCCCCCTGCAGCCAATACAGTGGTAACCGCAATGACCATGAAAGCTACCTTGATTTGCGTTACTTTCGAAATAACAAGCCAGAAGCGCTTCGAATTGGTTCCCTCCAGTGAGCGGCCCTCACGAGCTTTTCTATTGCTAAGATCAAGATAGCTAAGCAGCACAGGCAGTAAACATAGATTAGTTAGGATGATGCCGGCTACACCAATACTCGCTGCTACTGCAATTTCCTTGATAACTTGCACATCAATCAGGGCTATGACTGCAAATCCAACGATATCTGAGATAAGAGCCGACATCCCTGGACCGATAACTCGCTGAAAACCAGAACGTGCCACCATCAGACGGTTGTCCCCATCAACTGCTTCCATCCGAGTCGCATTTGTCACTTGAACGCCATGGCTCATTGCAATCGCAAACACCAAAAAGGGAATCAACATGGACATGGGATCGATCCCATATCCCAGTGCACTGATAATCCCCAGTTGCCAAATTACTGCAAGTAGCGAACACATCACCAATACTGCTGCCAATTGCAGCGATTTCATGTACAGTACTGCTGACAAACCGACCACAGCCAAGGCAATCAGAAAAAATAAAACAATTTCGGTTGCTGCTCCGGCAATGTCGCCAACGACCTTGGCAAACCCGATGATGTGAATGTTATATAAACCTTCCGATTGGGCATTGATATCCATACGCAATTGCTCAAGTCGATTGGCAACATCAATGTAGTTGAGTTTTATTCCAGTTTCAGGGTTAAATTCCTGAAGTCGCGCTGATACGATGGCACCTGTGAAACCAGTCGCAACCAAACGTCCGACAATATCGGATTTGAGAATGTTCTTTCTAAGTTGCTCAAATCCGACTTCATCGGGCTGAAAACTTTCAGGCAAAACGTTCCCTGCGCGAATACCTTCCTCTACGATCTCAAGAAAACGGACATTGGGAGTCAAAATCGAATACACTTGAGTGCGATCAACGCCCGGTAAAAAAAATACAAAATCGGTTACTTCGTTAAGAGTGTCAATAAACCCTTTCGTGAACATGTCACCCTGCTTGACCATGACAGCTATAATTACACGGTCAGCACTACCAAAATCATCTCTATATTCAAGATAGGTTGACATGTAGGGGTGTTCGATCGGAATTAATTTGGTAAATCCGGCATCGATTTCGAGTTTAGACGCAAACCAGGCCAATGACAGGCTCAGTGCTATAAACAGGCCAATGACGTAGTGGCGATTATGGAACAGTATGTTTTCAAATGTTCCTATCATTTGCTTCAGATAAGATGCTTGTTGAAGGTCGGATGATGGCATAGCATGACGACCATCAAGGCATATCGTACCAGTCGAAGTCAGTCAGCCATTTCATTCCAGATTCCCCCATGAGCAGTAGTTCACCATTTGGCATAGGTATGATCGAGGTAATACCCACTCGGTCTTGGAGTTGATGACGCTGGAAGCTGTCTCCGTGATCCCGGCTAAGTAATAACAAGCCATCAAGGCTTGCCGCGATGATATTGTTGTTTGTGGTGATCGCCATGGAGGCCAAAATTGATGTGGTTTGGGTATCCAGCCTCTCCCAGTTCGCTCCTAAATCAAACGAACGCGACATGCTTCCTTGCAGTCCACTCAGATAAAGGGTATCAGGTGTTTGTGCTAAAGTGTCAAACCAGGAACCGGAATAGTCGGTCGAGACTGTACTCCAGTTGCTGCCTCCATCATCTGATCGATAGGCAATGCCCGATTCTCCAGCGATGAGAATTTGATTTGGACCAAGTGCTATAATTGAGTTCAGGTGATAATCTTGGTCATCAAGGCTTTTTGCTTCCCAAGACTCGCCGCCGTCCTTTGTATGCAGGATCAATCCATATGCACCGACAGCGAATCCTTCCAAGGCATTCTTGAACCAGATATCTAAGAGCGGAGCTTCGTTTTCAGGATCATAGTGGACAAGTTCCCAAGACTGTCCGCCATCCTGCGTGCGCAATATTACACCATCATGTCCAGTGACGAACCCCAACTGCCTGTCGTGCCTATGAATGGCTGTCAGCAGCACATTGACCGGTGAGGGCACTTGCACCCAGGATTTACCAAGATCCTTGGATAGGAGAATGTGGCCTCTTTCCCCTACGGCGATAATGCTTTCATCGATCAAGTCGCCATCCAGCAATAAAGATTCAGTCGCAAGCCTTGCTAATTGTGATGGTACAGGCTGCGCTAAGAGCAAGCCATCAACCAGCATAGTCAGAACGACTACAAGAATTCCGGGCAAGTACCGACTAGGCACAGTTAAGAGTAGACGATAGACCCATCCGACGGCTCAGTCGATATTTTTCCAGTAAGAGACTGCCAGTCACCTCTCACAGCCTAGCGGATTCCCTCACGACGTAATGCCGCAACCGAAAAGTCACGGCTCTCGGGTTTCTCATCCCATGTACACATGTTGAATTCATTATCCAGTCCCAAAGCTAGATATCGCCGGGCTTGTAAATCGATGTGCACTTCCAGCGTGGACCATATCAAGGGATTTTCGTAGTAGTTGATCACATGTCCTTCCGATACCCGCCACAGCTCGCCCCGGGCATCATAGCTATCTGCAAGTAAAATCTGCCACGAATCTTCATCGACGTAAAATGTACGCCGAGGGTAAAGGTGACTGGCACCTTTCTTCAACGTTGCTTCGACAATCCATACGCGGTGCAGCTCATAACGTAAATGGTCAGGGTTTGGGTGCAAGGGAGTAAGCAAGTCAGAAAATGCTAGCTGACCACTGTGCAATTTGTATGAATTGTAGGGAACAAACATCTCTCGTTTGCCCACCAGTTCCCAGTTGTATCGGTCAACGGCACCATTGAACATGTCAAACTGGTCAGATGTGCGGAGCCCATCCGATGTTGTTCCCGGATTGTCATAGGCTACATTCGGAGCTCGCCTTACGCGTCTTTGACCTGGGTTGTAAGTCCAAGCACGGCGGGCCTCGGCAACCTGATTCATGGTTTCATGTACAAGCAGGATGTCACCAGCCAGTCTCGCCGGAGAGGTGATCTTCTGCTTGAAATACATCATCGTGTTGTCAAGTTGGTCGGCTGTCATGTTGGGTAGCCAATAGCGCATTTCAGCCTGCGTAAGAAATTTGACTATTGCAAAGTCGCCACCTGCCGTGACTGCAGCCTGACCCATTTCGCAATTAATCGTATCACCACGATAGCGTAAAAGGTGATTCCAGATGATTTCCAGTCCATTTTCCGGAATCGGAAACGGTATTCCAATTGCGGCATCTGCAACTCCATTTCCGTCATCAGCGAGTCGCGCTGTGGCGGCGGTCAAACGAGTCGCCTCGTAAATCCTTTCCGGGGCAGATGCACTTCGTCTTGATGGATATACGGGCATGCGAAAACTGGAATAGGACTCCAGCATCCTCTGATGACCCGGAGTAAGATTATCTCTATAGTTCTCGAGGTTGCTGCTATCAATTGTGAACAGGATTGGATCTTCTGAAAAAGGATCGCGATGGTGTTCGCCAATCTGGTATCCTTCGGGAGATGACAGGATGCCTCCTGTCCATTCCGGTATCGTACCTTCAGCGTTTCCTGCGCGTTCACCCCCCAATGGGGTAAGATCGTTTCCCAGTCTTGCGATTTGTTGATCACTCAAGTCTGCCACCGATTGCGGTGAAAACAGAACTGTTAGGATAGTGATCGCGGCACAGAAAAAAAGAGATGTTTTTCCTTTCATGATGGTAGTCCTGATCTTCTGATTTAGAAAAAGTAGCTTACAGATGCCTGGATGAAATCTCTGCCCGATAGATAATTATTGTCTCCAGAATGGGATGTATAGCCGATATTCGCAGTCCAGCGATTCAGATAATTCAAACCGACTCCAAGTGTTAGGATTATTCTATCTTCCTGAAATAGTCCACCTGGCCCTGGGGAATCCCCTTTGATTCCGTATGCATACTGCATATAGGGCCGAAGACTTGCAGCACCTACAGTGTTGTTGTAATCGAGCCAAAGCGCACCGCGAAGCCCGTATGAAGTTGCATCGGCAGAACCCTCCCCTGCATGACCGTGTTCAATGGGCAATGTTTCTTTTTCAGGCATGTCATGGACATGATGCATGCCGCCTTCAATAATGAATCCAGTACTGTCCGAGCCCAGCACGGAACCGAAAAGCTTGGTTGCGGTGATCTGTAGTTGACTGACATCCCGAACGATATAGCCTCTGAGGTAGCCAAGATTATTCTGCGGACCCAGAACCGAGAGTATGTCTGTCGGACAAGTCGGCGCACAGGCCAATGGTGCCAGAGCCTCAGTAAAGAGGGAGTTTTCCTCTCTTTGGAGGGGAACATCAGAATGATATGAATATTCTCCTTGAAGGGCCCATCCACTGTCTGACAAAGCTGTATTGAAGCTGATGCCGAAGGTCTGGATATCTTCCGGATATTCGACAAAGTACCTTGATGCTTTGACATAGCGATCGACAACAAGTCCTCTTACGGTTGGCTCTAACTGCCCTCGGACACGATTAAGGAACATGGGCGATTTCAATGCGTCTTGCAATGCGGCCAAGCCACTCGCATTGAGTCCGTTCTGATCGAAATGGGTGGCTGGTGTTAATATCCCTGCTGCCCTTGCTACCCCCGTTGCGATAGTCGTCACGCTACGTGCTTGTCCCAGTGTTTGAGGGCTTAGAGAATTTGTCTGGGCGGCTGTAGCCAATGTTTGTAACTGTTCACCCAGAACCCCACCCAGTGTCTGGCTCATTCCTAGAACGCTCCGGTAAGTAGCTTGTGTTGCAGCCAGCCCACTGACCAGTGGCAATTGGCTATGATTATTGATGAAGAAAAACCCGAACTCAGTATCATTCAGTTCTTCTGAAAAATATCGTATTCCCAGTCCCCATTGACCCTCCTCGTCAACCTCTCTGTCCGGATTCCGGTCTACTGCAAAGAATTTCGGATCGTGCTCAAGTTGCAGAGGTAGGTTTCCAGTATTTGCCGAAGTTGCAAAGTAATCATGGTTCAAAGCGTCGGCTAAAGGTCCGAAAGTTCGACCTGTGTCGGTGATTCCTTCCTGTGTCAAATAAACGTGGGTGCCACCCGGAGTGGCATAATCGTTCGTTGAAAAATAGGTTCCAGAAGGATCAATTCGTGATTTTTTCCAATCGAGCTGGTAGAAGCCTTCAACGGTTACGTCATCCGACAGAAATACCGAGGCGGATACCATCGGAACGGGAATCAAACTGTCCCGCAACTCCGAACCGGGTGTGCGTAATCGTGCGACATCATAGGGATTGATGATGTTGATGCCTTTGGGTATGAAAGTACTCTCGCCCCAGTTCAGAACCTGATTCCCAATGCGCAACTGCATCGGGGTACTAGATCGATCGAAGTTTACATATGCATAGCCATCAAGGAGGCGAAAATCTCGGCCCGATATATCTTTTGCGTCCGAAGACAAAGGAGTTCGCACACGACTGTTGCGTTGATTTTCGTAGTCGAAGAAACCGTGTGTTCGAACGAAGAAGCCCATGTTGCGCTTGGTTACTTCAAGTTCGGTGGTCAGGGCTGCAGTACTACTGATGATTCCGCGATCATAGTTTTCGTCGCCGTCATTGGAGTTAGGACCAGTTAGACTTCGGTCTCTCTCTCCCGTTCGGCTTGTCAATCCGTATGTGAGTTCAAGGTCAAGATTGACATCGGCTTTCTGATCATATAACTCGTTTGCAGCAACGTTTGCCATGGTAAGCAAGCCGCTGATGAACATGACCAGAAAGGTATTCAGCGGTCTTCGGATGAACTTGATTCGAAGAGGACAAGTCAATGAATTGTCCTCTACTTTTGTCTTGCACATTGTGAAATTTCTTTGTTGTTCCATGTGATTGTGTTGACCATCAACCCACCGTTGTGGTTGATATTCTGCAACCTCAATCTTCATGGTCAGTAAACATGATTCAGATTTTGCTGGGCTCCAACATGATCATACCATTGATATTTAGATTACATATAAACAATGGATCGTATATACGCACTGATCATTATATAACTATATTATATGAAATTAATATAAAAAATTTATTGGTTTTTCTGCTTGAATTTGAATTGCTGGAACAGTTGGCTCTGCAATTCCTGTCTTGATTCTAAAATAAGCCATTTTGCTACTCATTTCCAATCGAAAGCTGTTGTTCTTCAAAAATTGATTGACTAAATTGACTGAAATGTTGAACTATCAAAGTCAGTTCAATTCAGAACTATTGATCAGTATTGAGCAATACCGTTGAAGTTGCTCGTCTTTGGTCAAGTTTTTGACTATTCAGGAAAAAATATATGATAAATAGAATATAAACTTCTATCATAAAATGTACATGAGAATCCAAAGGGCTAGGTACTTCGATCAATTGCAAGATTTGCTTCATAATTCACCTATAACAGCATTGTTAGGACCAAGATTAATGTGGCAAAACTACTCTTGCGAAAGAATTAGGGTTCTTGCTAAGTCTCATTATTTTGATCCTGAATCAACCATAGATTCCACAATGTTGCAGAATTCCCATTTCTTTATTTCGTGGTTATATGAGATTGTTGCCTGGTACATAACCGTGCGATATTAAATTCGCAATAGATGAAATTTTTTTGGATGAAGGGTAGTTTTATTCTCGTTGAATCGTTGGTTGTGATGAATTTAGTCAATCACGAAAGCGGGGTTATCCCCAGATCATAACAAGGAAATATGAGTTAAAATCAATGAATATGGAATCACCAATAAAAAGAATGCGCTCGTATATACAGCGTATTGCGACCGGTCCTGAACTTAGCAAGCCACTAACGCGAGAACAGGCCCGAGATGGTTTTGAAATTATCCTGAATAGACAAGTAGATCCAGTACAGGTAGCGATTTTCCTGATTGCGCTTCGTATGAAACGCGAAACCGATGATGAAAATCTAGGTGTTCTTGATGCCCTCAAAGATTGTTGTCGGCGCGTGACCATCATGTCTGATGAATTGCTGTCAATTGCTGATCCATTTAATGGGTTCGTTCGAGGATTACCTGCCACCCCATTTTTACCGTCAGTACTGGCAGCCTGTGATTTTCCAGCGTATCTTCACGGTGTGCGTCAGATGGGTCCAAAATACGGGATAACAGGGCATCAGGTACTGAAAGAAGCTGGATACCCCGTACATATGTCGCCTGAAAATGCCGCCAGACTGTTAGAAGATCCACATGTTGGGTGGGCATATCTCGATCAGCAACAGTATCTGCCTGAGTTGCATGAATTTTGTGATCTCCGTGACAAAATGGTCAAACGATCACTGATTTCGACTCTTGAAGTTGCGATTAAGCCGTTATCTGGAAAATTAAGAACTCATCTTTATACTGGTTATGTGCACAAGGCATACCCTCCAGTTTATGAAGCAATAGCAAGGCATGCGGAATTTCAGTCAATGATCCTAGTCAAAGGAGTTGAAGGAGGATGTATTCCTTCCTTAAGTCAGGTTTCTCGATATTATGGGTATATCGAAAATAACCCGCTTACCTTGCATAAGCTATCTCCATTCGAATTAAGTATCAAACAGGATAAGCGTATGGTTCCATTGGAGGAGGGACATGCGGAAGTTTTGAAAATGAGCAACTTTCATAACATAGAGACGCTGAAACCGATAGTTTCATACATCTTAGAGTTAGGGCGGGAGGCTTTAGCTGGTCTATCCGGGCCCTTGTTTGACAGTTTGGTGTATGGCGCTGCAATTGCACTAATGCATGTAGGCAAGGCTGAGACTTGGCAAGAAGCAGCAGAAATTTCCCGTGATGCGATAACTAGTGGTGAAGCCAAAGCTCGCTTTGAGGCCGGTTGTGCGAATAACGTGAATTCCGTTTCTATCTGAATTTATATTTGCTTAGCACTTGTAAAGAGTATACTGATCAATCGCTCAATCGGGGCATAATCATCAGTCAGAGTAATAGCGTTGTGTCGTTGCGTCTGATCTTCCACAAAATCGGTAATGTTGTACCAGACCCGAAATACTCCTCGTTTTGACTCGATCTCATTAAATTTGAATGGTTGATCCGAAGCCGATAGGATATAAGTCAGCCGATCCTGTGTATCAGAGGGTCGTTCGATCCAGACTCCAACATGCTTAAAGCTCATTTTTAGGGTTTTTAGTAAAGCGCGGATCAAGGCACCATTTGGAAATTGATCAACTGCATTAATTAGATATAAACCGTTTTTCGCAATTCGTGTTTTTACTAAACCATTAAATTCCTGCGTCAGTAAGTGATACGGAACACCTACGTCATGAAAGGCATCCAGTATCAGTACTTCGAAACTGTTCTCATCATAACTTCGTAGGGTATATCGGGAATCATCATGATGGATAGTCATATCCGATATGTTCAGACCAAGGTCAGATTGTGCAATTTGCGTGACTGCCCGATCAATCTCACTCACAACAATTTCATTGTCCACATGCCGTGCAGATAGAGCTCTCGGATAAGTGTAGGCACCTCCTCCCATAAAGAAATATCGTAAAGGGGTGCTATGTGAATATCGAGATTCAATTAGTGTATCCATGGCATGGATATATGGGGTCAATAAAGATTCTGGATCATCAAGGTCATTGGTGCCATGAATTAAATGATCGATCACCAGTGAACGGGTATTCTGCGTATCCGATTGATTGTTATTCTCGATTATCCGAAGACAGTAGTACTGACTTTCAAGATCGCATGGAGCGATAAATCCATTCATACGATCGGTGATCGCGATCACACCAAAACCTACAGCCAGTAAACACATCAAGAGGGAGGCTCGATGTGGTATACGAATTATCCAGTAAAGGGATAAGAAAATTAGAACACCTGAGACCAAAATAATGGTCCAGCGGGTGCCAATCCATTGGATAAACAAAAAACCAGCGGCGAATGTGCCAAATATACTGCCGGTTGCAGCAAGAGCATGTAATAAACCAATCGAGCGCCCGATACTTTCATCAATTTTGAGATAGAGTGTGGTAACTAAAGGAGACACAATACCGAGTAAGATTGCTGGCACCAGAAACAACCCAAAAACCAGCAGGAGACTGGTCCATGCTAAACTGAGCAATTGGTCTCGAATCAAGTTGCCATAAACAGGAAGCAGGGCCAGAACCAGAAGTGAGGTAAGTGCACCAATACCAAGGGTAATACCGAGAGTGGCGTGTCCGTGATTTCGATCCGCAAGCCTCCCGCCAAACCAATTACCAAACGAAAGTCCAGCTAAAACTACTCCAATGACCGAGGTCCAACTATACAAGGAGTTGCCAACATAAGGTGCGATGATGCGTCCTGCTGTAATCTCGAGCACCATGAGCATGGCTGATGAAAGAAAAACCGTGGTTCCATATGTGAATTTCAGCATATTCATGATTGTGTCGGTGTTTTCCTTGAGATTGGTTTCTCCATCGTGAATTCATATTATCAAGGCATTCCACTTCATAATTTTCCCGTATAGTCAATTATGCAATAACAAGTTGGCTATTGTTACAATATGCGCTTACATTTTAATTCTCTACTTCCCAAAATTTAATGGTGAATGATTCGTGATTGTCGGTATACCAAAAGAAATTGCAGTGAACGAAAAACGAGTATCGTGTACGCCAGATGAGGTCAAGCGAATAAAGGGCTTAGGTTATGACGTTCTCATTGAATCCGAGGCTGGTGTGTCAGCAGGCTTTGCCGATCAGGATTATGCTGATGCCGGGGCCGAGGTTGGCTTGAATGCGTCCTCACTCTGGGATCGTTCCGATATCGTATGCAAGATACGACCTCCCGAGATGCATGCCGAGATTGGTAATCATGAGTCGACACTAATTCGTGATTCAAAGATGCTGATCTCGGTATATGAGCCAGCACTTCGCAAGGAGATGACCGCTCAGATTGCCGAGGCGGGCGGCACGGTACTGGCTCTTGATGCAATACCGAGAATCTCGCGTGCTCAAAAGATGGATGTCCTCTCCTCAATGGCCAATATAGCCGGATATCGGGCAGTACTTGAAGCGGGCAACCATTTTGGAAGATTTTTCACTGGTCAGATTACCGCTGCTGGCAAGATTGCACCGGCCAAGGTACTCGTGATTGGTGCGGGAGTTGCTGGACTCTCTGCGATCGGTGCAGCAGTTAGTCTTGGAGCAATTGTTCGAGCCTTTGATACCCGTCCTGAGGTCAAAGATCAGATCGAAAGCATGAATGCAGAATTTCTGGATCTTGATTTTGAGGAAGAGGGGGAGGGGACTGGTGGATATGCCAAGGTGATGAGTGAAGCATTCATTGCGGCTGAAATGGCTTTGTTCGCCGAACAGGCGAGAGATGTAGACATCATTATCACTACGGCCTTGATCCCCGGCAAGCCTGCACCAAAATTAATTACAAAGGATATGGTTCACTCTATGCGTAGAGGTAGTGTGATTGTTGATTTAGCGGCAGAACAAGGGGGAAATTGTGAGCTCACGGTACCTGATGAGGTCACGAATCAAGAGGGCGTGACCATTATTGGCTTCACGGATTTAACGTCACGCATGGCGCATCAAGCGAGTGCTTTATTTGCTGCAAATATTTTTCATTTGCTCACCGATCTCACTCCTGGAAAAGATGGTAACTTGGTTCTCGATCTCGAGGACGATATCGTACGGGGGAGTACCATCGTTAAGCAAGGTGAGATACTCTGGCCTCCTCCGCCAATCCAGCCATCAGTGGCTCCACCAAAAAGTACCTCAACTCCGACTGAGAATGAACCCGTCGAAAAACCCACTCCTCGAAAACGAGCGATCTCTACACTGATTGGAATGGGCGTTGCAGGTATATTGCTGATTGCTATGGGTTCGGTTGCTCCCGCTTCTTTTATGATGCATTTTACGGTTTTTGTGCTGGCCTGTTTCGTGGGATGGCAAGTGATCTGGAATGTTACTCCTGCCCTGCATACGCCATTAATGAGTGTAACCAATGCGATAAGCGGCATTATTCTAATTGGGGCCATGTTGCAAATTGATGCTTCCAGTCAGCTTGCAGTCTGGCTTGCGATTGTGGCGGTAACCATTGCATCAATCAACGTTTTTGGTGGATTTTTGGTTACCCAACGTATGCTCAAAATGTTTAGGAAAGAATAGTCATGGATAGCACAATATATCAAGGCGCTATCACTGGCGCTTATATCATCGCTAGTATTCTATTTATTCTCAGCCTTGGTGGACTCAGTCATCAAGAAAGTGCACGAAGAGGAAATATCTTTGGCATGCTTGGCATGGCAATCGCTATTGTGGCGACTGCTTTTCATGAAAGCATTGAGAGTTATGTCTATATTCTGATCCCCATGTTGCTCGGTGGAGCTGTGGGGGCCTGGCGGGCCAGTCGGGTTCAAATGACACAGATGCCAGAACTGGTTGCCTTATTGCATAGTTTTGTTGGAATGGCGGCTGTACTGGTTGGATTTTCGAGCTATCTCGGTAGTGAAGGTTTGTATAGCGGTGCCGAAAAGGTTGTACATGAGGTAGAAATCTATCTGGGCATCTTGATCGGTGCAGTGACCTTTACCGGGTCGGTCATTGCCTTTGGCAAATTAAACGGGTTTATTACTAGCAAACCGATGATTTTTCCGGGTAGGCACTTGGTAAATCTAGCAGGTCTGCTAATCTGTATCTGGTATGGTTATGATTTCATTCAGGCTGCAGATATTCCACACGGCATGATTGCATTGATAATCATGACGATTATTGCCCTGTTGTTTGGTGTACATATGGTAATGGCAATTGGTGGTGCGGACATGCCGGTGGTTATTTCCATGCTGAATAGTTATTCGGGATGGGCAGCAGCAGCGACTGGATTCATGCTCTCCAATGATTTGTTAATTGTAACTGGGGCACTGGTTGGATCAAGTGGTGCGATCCTGAGCTATATTATGTGTCGGGCCATGAACCGAAAATTCATTAGCGTTATCATGGGTGGATTTGGAGGTCAGGTTACTCGTTCAGGTGCTGGTCAGGCTGATCAGGGCAATGCTGTTGAAATCTCCCAAGATGAATGCGGTGCTACACTGAACAATATCAGCTCACTCATTATTGTGCCAGGCTATGGAATGGCCGTTGCACATGCACAACATGCGGTCTTTGAACTTACACGTAAATTAAGGGATAAGGGGGTGAATGTGCGCTTTGCTATCCATCCGGTGGCAGGCAGGATGCCGGGTCATATGAATGTGCTACTGGCCGAAGCCCGAGTTCCATACGACATTGTTCTAGAGATGGATGAAATCCAGGATGACTTAGCCGACACAGACATGGTTATGGTGATTGGTGCCAATGATATTGTAAATCCTTCAGCCATTGATGATCCAGAGGGTCCCATTGCTGGAATGCCGGTGATTGAAGTTTGGAATGCTCGTGAAGTGATCGTACTGAAACGGAGTATGGCGAGTGGATATGCGGGTATTGAAAATCCGCTGTTCTTCAAACCCAACACAAAAATGTTGTTTGGTGATGCAAGAGACAGTATTGAAGGATTGATCGCTCACCTGATCTGATTAGACTTAAATGCATTAGGCGAGACGATGGGTGATCATCAAAGATTGAAAAATCTGTTCGATGACTGGTGTGCGCCATTACTGGCGTGCCCAGATGAGAAGTATTCTGATAATTGCTCTTTAGTAACGCACCAGATTACCAGATTAGTACAGCATCTAGTACTGATTTTTCTGCTTGTGCTGATTTGTTTAGTCAATCTACAGATTCCTGCATTCGGCGATGTGCCCGACTATGAGCGGGAGGCACGCATCAATGAACAAATCGAACCTTATATTTTCGATGGTGATGCGGTATGGCTTTCCGATGGTGAAAGGGAATTTTTAAGTGTGCATATTGAGGTTGAAGATCCAAAGGGTGCGGTGATTCTATTGCATGGACGGGATGTTCATCTAGATGAAGAGGAATTGATTGGGCCACTGCGGGTCGGATTATCTGAACATGGCTGGGATACTCTTTCGGTTCAGATGCCGGTACTAGCAAAAGGAAATACTTACTTTGATTATCTGCCCATTCTCAAATACGCACATCCTCGGATTGAAGCAGCTATTCATTACCTTCAAGAGCAGGGATTAACAAGGATTTTGCTGGCGGCTCACAGTTGTGGTGTACATATGGCCAATGACTGGATGAACAGTATTTCTGATCCGCCGATTGATGGTTACATTGCAATGGGGTTGGGGACGACTGACGTCGGCCAAGAACTACAGACTCCTTTTCCGATCGGTAATCTCACTATTCCAGTGCTGGATATTTATGGCTCAAAAGAATACCCTCGGCCATTGGAGATGGTCCCTTATCGGCAGGAATTGCTGAAGCAAAATGGTCATCCCAAGTCGATGCAGATTTCGGTTGAGGGGGCGACCCATTTTTTTCGTGGATATGGGCAGGTGATGGTCGAGACACTTTCTGAATGGCTGGGCAAGCTCGACCCATAGTCAGTTTTTCTGAACTCGGATTCGTCGGTTCAACTCCCCAAACAAGTGGAAATGTTTACTGGATATTCAAAATAAATATACCCGCTTTCTTTTTTTAATTTGATTTATAAGCCCACTTTCCACTAGTCTTAACTCTACCAAGAAGTATGCAGTATAAAAGCTGACTGAGAGTTTGAGCTAGCTAAATCAATGAACACCGAAACACAAACATACCCGAGTATTCGGCTATTTATTGGCGGAGAATGGGTAAATTCGAAAGAGCATCTTCCGATCATCAATCCATCCAATACAAATCAGATTGGAAAATTGCCTGTTGTTCGTCAGGAGCAATTGAATAACGCAGTCAGCGCTGCCGAAGAGGGGTTCAAAATATGGAGTAGGACTGCGCCTCTTGAGCGGAGCCGGATCATTCTTGAGGCTTCCCGACTCATGCGACAACGGTGTGAAGAAATCGCACAATCGATCAGCCTTGAACTGGGCAAGCCTATCCGTCAGTCGCGCTTGGAAGTGATTCGCGGGTGTGAATTTTTCGAATGGGATGCAGCAGAAGGGCAAAGACTATACGGTCGAGTTATCCCAAGTGCGCCGCACATACGTTACCTTGTGGTACGTCAGCCAATAGGCTGTGTGGCCTCTTTTTCGCCATGGAATTTTCCAATGAGTCAACCTGCTCGTAAGATTGCTGGAGCGTTAGCTTCGGGTTGTTCAGTTATATTAAAGCCGGCAGAAAATACCCCAGCTGGTTCGATTCACATTGCCCGTGCCTTTGAGGATGCTGGATTGCCACCGGGAGTCCTGAATCTGGTTTTCGGTCAGCCAGCCGATATTTCAGAATACCTAATTCCAAGAGAAGAAATTCGTTTGGTTGCATTTACCGGTTCAACTGCAGTCGGGCGTAGCTTGACCATGCTGGCGTCAGAACATATGACACCTGTGTTAATGGAATTAGGCGGACATGCGCCTGTAATTGTTTGTGATGATGTTGACGCGCAGGAAGTCGGGGTTCTGTCTGCAATTCGAAAAATGCGGAATTCGGGTCAGGTTTGCACTTCACCCACTCGGTTTTTTGTGCATGAGAGGTTGTATCCAGATTTTGTCAAAAGTTTTCTGCGTCAGGTTAGAACTATGAAAGTTGGAGATGGCTTAAGTGAAGATACTGATATAGGTCCGGTTGCACATTACCGACGGCTGGAGGTATTGCAAGGTCTGGTCAATGATGCAATAGAGTGGGGTGGGAAGTTACTTGCTGGGGGATATAGACGTATTGATAAAGGATATTTCTTTGAACCGACAGTATTGTCTGAGGTGCCCAGCGATTCAGAGATCATGCAGGTCGAACCGTTTGGACCGGTTGCTGTTATCAATCCAGTCCGTTCTCTCGAACAAGGTATCGAACTGGCGAATAGCGTTCCATTTGGTCTGGCCGCTTACGCGTTTACCCATTCTGCGGCCAATGTTGATCAACTGATAAACGAAGTGGAAGCAGGTAATTTATCCATCAACACCCTTGAGGCATCAGTACCTGAAACACCATTTGGAGGTGTTAAGGCTAGCGGTTATGGGCGGGAAGGTGGTGATGAAGGACTGTTGCATTACACTATAGTGAAAAATGTTATGCACAACATTGGTACCTAATTTACCTTGATAGAGGTTCCAGACAGAACTCATCGCGCCCAGCAAACTTCAGGCATTTTTTCTTGCTATGGTTCAGTAGGAGGATTTCCGAAAGGTTTATCGAATTGCAGGGGTATAAACTGCACCCTTGTTATCAGGGTGTGCTAATCATGTCCCGTCATCGGACCTGTGTAGCATTCACTATCTTTTCGTACCCTATTCAAATTCTGAAATTAGCACCAACTCCCTAGAGTTGCAGTCCACACAGTTGAAATCCCGATCGGGTGAGTTCCTTTTCCTGTTCTGTTAATTGCAATAATGGTGGACGTACTGGACCTCCAGCCTGGCCGAGCAGTTCCTGCCAGTATTTTTGGTGTGCTTGGGGCTTGCTGCCGGGCCGAGTCTCTCGTAGGGCTTTTCGGACCGGCTCAAGACTGTCGCGCACCTGCTTGGCTTTATGAATTTTTCCAGCTAAAGCTAATTGGGTATATTCGTGCATACGTAGATCATTACAGGTTTGCAATAGATAGGGAGGTGAAGAGCAAAGATAAAGCTGCCAATTCAATTCGATGATGTTGTCCAGCCATTCGTCTTCAGAGGCTGTACTGACTAGAATCCGATCACCAGCTAGTGCCGTAAGTTCTCGATACATTTCTCGAGGAACTGAATACTTTATTGCGATAATGTTTGGAAGCTCAGCAATTCGCGCACAGAGTTGCGGGCTCATCAAATAACCAGAGTCAGGGTGGCTCCACATAGCAATCCCAATATCCACACGCTCGCAGATTTCTCGATAGTAGTTGTATAGCGTATCATCCCGATCGTGGATAAAGTGTAATACAGGTGCGTGCACAACAATATAGTCTGCACCGATAGATTGCGCATATTTTGCGAGTTCTATTACTGTATCGAAGTTTTGGTCGGAACAAGACATGATCGTACCGGCTCGACCATTACAGGCCTCTACAGCAAGTTCAAAATTACGTTTGCGTTCGTCCAAAGACATAGAAAAGAATTCACCCTGTTTTCCGGCGATAAACAAACCTTCGATTTTCAGATCTTCGATCCAGTGATCGATATTGCTCCGCAGACCTTCTTCGTCCAATGAATAATCCGGCTTCATCGGATTAAGGGCAGCTGCCCAGATTCCTTTCATATATTCTCGGGAATAATCTTTTGCCTGATTTTTTTTATATTTCATGTTTTCTCTTTGTCTTTGTCTTCAAAGTAGGTAATATGCATATCATGTCTTGTTCTACAAACTAAGAGGTTTATTGGAACTGTGGCTAGTGATTATAGTTTGGTCAGATAACAGGTAGACTTCAATTCAGAATAGTTAAATTGGATATAAGTAAGTTGGATAGCACCACCGATATTGAAATCTTCCCTGAATCGATAACGTTTGCTGATGATGAATGGAAGTTTCGAACTCATCCAGATGTTTCGTTACAATCTTTAGTCCATACCTATTCAATGGTTTGGAATTCATCTGCTGCCATTTTGAGCATCTCAAGAAATTTCGAAGCGGCGGGCGATAGAATTCCTTCCCTTCGATAGGAGACACCGATAGGGCTTTGTTTGATATTCAGATTGCTATCCAAAATGACCATTTGGCCGTTGACGATCTCACTTTGTACAACGTGTATTGGAAATACACCGATCATGTTTGTAGCGAGTAACAACGAGCGATTGGTTAGAAAAGAGATGCATTCAACCGGATGCGGTGGGGAGGTGAACCCCTGGTCAAAAAAGGCACTGTCAATTTGCCTTCGCAGAGTTGTCTCCATGGGTGGAAGTATCCATTGGTGCTGATTCATTTCATCAATGGAAACCGATTTTAGATGAGCTAGCGGATGCGACTTGCGACAAACCGCGACAATTTTCTCGTCGCAAAGAATCTCCTGTGTAAGTTCTTCACGGTATCGAAATTCAGTTAGGCGGCCCACAACCATATCCACTTCACCAGAATGCAGTAGAGGCATCAAGAAATCATTGGTCCCGTCCCGGACTACAATGCTCACTTTTGGTCGTTGTTCACGCAAAAAAATGATAGCACGTGGTAGTACCTGTGCAGAGGCTGCAAGTAACGTTCCGACCACGATTCTTCCTCCAAGACCTTCACTCAAGTCATCGAGTTCTTGGGCCGCAGTAGAAATCTGTGCAAGGACAAGTTTTCCGTGTTTTACCAATACCTCACCAAATTGAGTTGGAATGACTCCCCGATTGGTGCGATCAAACAACAGGACATTGAAGTCGGACTCAAGGTCTTTTAGCAGTTTGGTAGCGGCAGGCTGGGAAATACTGATCTCCTCTGAAGCATGTAAAATGCTATTGTGCTTGGCAATTGCAACCAGCAGTCGCAACTGCTTTATTTTTAAGCGTGTCAAAATACGTTGAACAATCTTGACATGACGATCCGTTAGATTCGTTTTGATATTCATATATGTTATATCAAAATAACCAATTATTACTTGTATTGTATATCAAATTGTACTGATAATTCAGTCATGTAGTAGCCGGTCTTCGCTCATATCTCATCATTATGAAATACAATCCAAAGTACCAGCCCTTTCATTTTCAGAAATGGATTGAAAGAAACCGGGATTTTTTGAAACCCCCCGTAGCAAACAAACAGTTGTTTGATGAAGACACAGGGATGGTGATTATGATCGTCGGTGGACCGAATACCCGAGTTGATTTTCATGATGATCCGGTAGAGGAATTCTTTTATCAACTACAGGGGGACATGCTACTAAAGATCGCCGAAAGTGGTAAGATTTATGATGTGCCGATTCGAGAAGGGGAGGTTTTTCTATTACCGCCCCATGTTCGTCATTCTCCACAACGTCCGGTTGTCGGTTCGATCGGTTTAGTGGTTGAGGGGCAGCGTAGAGAAGGGGATCTTGATGGTTTTGAGTGGTTCTGCTTCGAATGTGGTGAAATGGTACACCGTGTAGAACTGGAGCTCAGTGATATTGTGAAAGATCTGCCTCCATTGTTTGATGCATTTTACGGCAGTAACAAAGATCGTACCTGCGGTAATTGTTTTGCTATACACCCCGGAAAAGAGCCGCCCAAGGGCTGGGTAAGTCTATAGAAATCAACAAACAAGTAGAGAATACAAAGATGATAAAAATTCATAAAACAATGAAATACCTATCGATGGTTTTGGTCGTGTTACTTGCAGGTCTATCAAACACTGCTTGGTCGAAGGATTTTCGCCTTGGCCTACTCACGCCCCCTACACATATCTGGACGAAGGCTGCTGAAGCGTTTGGTGCAGAACTGAATGAGAAGTCCGGCGGAACACATACAGTGCAGGTTTTTCCGGCTAGACAACTTGGAAACGAAGCGCAGATGTTGCAACAGTTACAGTCGGGAGCCTTAGATATGGCATTCATGACGGTAGCCGAAGTTTCCAACCGTGCTCCAGATTTCGGTGCTTTCTATGCTCCATTTCTTGCTCAAGATATTGGGCATGCCGCACGTATACTCCGCTCAGATGTAGCCAAAGACATGCTTAAACAACTTCCGCAACAAGTGGGTGTTGTAGGTGTTGATTATGGTATGGCCGGATTGCGTCAGATTCTCAGTCGTGGTGAAGTGAATAGTCCCGATGACTTGGCTGGAAAGAAATTGAGGATAACTCCATTTGATCCGATTCTTGACTTTTATAATATTCTAGGCGCAGCACCAACGCCGATGCCGCTACCCGCAGTCTATGATGCCTTGTCCAACGGACAGGTCGACGCAATCGACATGGACAGTGAATTGATCTGGAAGTTGAAGTACTATGAGCATGCACAAACCATTGTCCATTCCAACCATATGATGTTTCCGATGGTTGGTTTGGTTTCTGCCAAGGTTTGGGCGGGTCTATCTGAAGGGGATCGGGCGATGATCTCTGAAATCATGCGAAAGCATCTGGGTGGGGTTCTAGATACTTATGTTGAAATGGACCCAGTCTGGATTGAACAGGTTCGGGATACAGGTAAATCATTCAAACAGGTTGGTCCAGAATTCTTTGGAGATGCTCCACAGAAATGGGATGAAATTTGGAGTAAACGTTCTTCCATGCTAAGCCAAATTCGAGAGGTTTCCGTGTCAACAGCTAACTAGAATCTTGATATTCCGCGCAAAGTTTCTACCTCTTAAGTCGGTCCAACTCGTCTTTCAACAAATATTACAATAGCCATGCCTTCAGCATGGTTATTGCGTTCTTTACAGGTAAATTCGGTTGTTATTTCTGCAAAAGGTATCGGCGTTATGGGCAAGGACTGAGATTGTTTTCGCAACTGTTTTTGCTGGTGCAATTACCGCTCTGATACTGCTGAATGTCATAACTCGAGCTCTTGATCAATCAATCTATTGGGTAGATGAAGCGGCAATCTATTCCATGGCCTGGATGACTTTTCTGGCTGCTTCATCAAGTGTTCATTATGGGCACTCTGTTGCGGTTTCTTTGCTGGTTGATTTCACTCCTGAGAGAGTGGGCAAGATTGTTACGAAATGTGCCGATTTTTGTGTTTTTCTTTTCGCAATTGCGATGGTGTTCTTCTGCTGGCGTTGGTATCGTCCTGATGCTTTGATTGCTGCGGGATTTGATGTGGGTGCATTTCAGAGTAGTACGTTTAATTTTATCTATGCAGAACCCACCACTCTGCGCATACATAAGGCTTGGATATGGTCGGTTATGTGGTTCTTCTCACTAGGGATGTTGTTGCATTCATCAGCCAATCTGTGCATGGGGATGAACTCCGATAGATCTATGAAGTCAATGGATTTGATGCGGTGACTACACTTATTTTTTGTGTATTGCTATTTGGTACTGTACCAATAGCTGTTGTACTCGCCTTATCTGCGGTTGTTTACATTGCAGAGAGCGACAATTTCATTCTATTTGACAGTTTTGCTCAACAGATGTTTTCCGGTTTGGAAAATTATGGTTTGTTGGCTATCCCTTTATTCATGCTTACTGGTGAGCTTATGAATGCAGGCGGGATCACAGAAAGACTGATCAAGGTAGCACGGGTTTTTGTTGGCGGTTTTCGTGGTGGATTGGCATGGATTAATATCGTCTCAAACATGTTTATGGCAGCTATTATTGGCTCGGCAGTATCTCAGATTGCAATCATGTCTCGTGCAATGGTTCCGGCAATGGCAGAAGAAGGCTATGATCCTGGTTTTGCTGCAGCTACAACTGCTGCAGGTGGTTTGCTAGCTCCGGTTATACCACCCTCCATGCTGTTTATTATTTATGGTGTATTAGCACAGATACCCATTGGCGACATGTTTTTAGCCGGTATCATTCCCGGGCTGATGATGTTTCTGGGATTTATAGCCGTAATCACTGTACTGGGATGGATTTCTCCATTTCCTCGTAGAGATTGGATGTCAGCTAAAGAATCTGTAAAAGCACTGATCGAATCCTTGCCGGCAGCTTTGATTCCAGCCTGTATCATTTTGGCAATTCTATTTGGTGTTGCTACACCCACTGAATCAGCGGCGATTGCTTCGGTTATTGCTTTTTTGTTGGGCAAGTTTGTTTATCGGGATTTAAAAGTATCGGATTTGGGTACCGTGTTTGTTCGCACTGCTCGTAACTCAGCACTGGTAATATTCATGATAGCGACCGCCAATGTTTTTGGCTGGGTCATCATCTATGAAGCAATACCGCAGAAACTGGCAGCTTTGATTACCGTTATTACTACTGACCCGTTCGTATTTTTGCTGATTGTGAATGGGGTATTACTGTTGGTTGGGATGTTGATTGATGGCATTGCAGCCATCATTTTGGTGACCCCCATTTTGTTGCCGATTGCTATGGGTTCCTATGGAATTAGTCCATATCAATTTGGTGTAGTAATTAGTATCAATCTCATTCTTGGACTTCTGACTCCTCCAGTTGGAGTTGGCTTGTATATTGCGTCAGCGATGTCCGAGGTAAAGCCCGTCCAGATTTTCAAGGCGTTGTGGCCGTTTCTATTAGCAACCTTGATTGTCCTTTTGCTGTTGAGCAGATTTCCTGATCTTTCTACAGCGTTGATCTAGAAGATTTGGGAGCTTTTGAACCCTTGTTCCTTAATTGACGACCGTTAATCTAACGTTATTTACATGATTATTGGTGCACTTCAATTCTTTGTTCACCAAACGAATAGCTAATAAAAACGGTAGTCGATGGATGGACCTTATCCACGGTTATACCTTTGACCACTTCTCTAATATTGGTAATTGGGGAGCAATTAGGAACATGGAACATGTTCTATATCAATTAATACCTTTTAAATGCTCTAGGAATTTTTGCGGATCCTTATATCCATAGAAACTATAGTCATTCAGAACTGTGCCTTGATGATCCAGAAATATCATCGCTGGAGGGCCAAATACATTGAAGCGCTTTTTAAGGGCGTTTGCATCTGCATTATTTGGGTCTGTGACATCCACCTGCAATGCGATGAAGCGGCTTTCAACTTCAGAAACAACCAGACTGTCCTTGAAAGTGGATTCTTCCATTCTCAGGCAGTCAACACACCAATCTGCGTAATAGTCCACAATCACCATGCGCCTACCTGAAGAGACTTGAGTGAGATATTGCTCAAGTTCGCTTTCGTTTGCAATACGATCAAATAGGTGAACATTGGATATGGTTGATGGATTGGACGATCCGCTCGTGAAGAGGTTTTCAGGAATTGGGCGTAGCAGATCACGCTGTCCCATAAACCCGCCGATCAGTGCACAAATACCCCACACCAGAAGTACTACCCCCAAGCCCTTGAGGACAATCTTAAATTGATACCCAGCCATTCCTATCTCTGAGTGCATCTGCATTAAGGCATAGCCAACAATGATCAGATAAGCTCCCCAGATCAGTAGGATTGGTATTTGCGGCAAAGTTTGAAGGAGATAAATTGCTACAGCGATCAGCAAAATACCAAACAAAGATTTTATTGATTCCATCCAAGCACCAGCTTTGGGGAGTAAATATCCGGCACCGAGACCAATAGCAATGAGTGGCAAGCCCATGCCGAGAGCGAGTACAGCCATCGTTTGCGCACCAAGTACAGGATCACCCGAAGCGACCGCAATACCCAATACCGAGATCAGTACTGGCGAGACACAAGCCCCGATGATTAGTGCAGAAACGAGCCCCAATAGAAATACCAACGGAATGGATCCGGTCAAATTACCTGATTTTTTCTGAATTCTGGATTGCAGGCCACTAGGCACCTGTAATTCATACAATCCAAACATGGATAACGCCATCAATACCAAAAGGCCTGAGAGAATTCCGATCGCCCAAATATTTTGAAAATAAGCCTGAAGTTGATCACCGGTTGCACCTGCCAGTACCCCCATCGCAGTATAGGTCACCATGGTTCCCAGTACATACGATAGCGAGAGTGAACTCGCCCTCAAGCGGGTGATCTTTTCACCCTGGCCAGCAATAACACTCGAAAGAATCGGGATCATCGGCAACACACAGGGCGTAAAGGTTAGCAAAATTCCAGCAATGAAAGCACCAGAGAGTATGGCAATCAGGGAATGGTCTTCAGTTGACTCTTCGCTTGATGTGGGAGCTACTGCATCTGTAGCCATGGCTGGTGCAAATAGATTGAACTCACGGGTGACCGGTGGATAACAGATCGCACCTTCGGCACATCCCTGATAGGTCAAGGTCACAAGAATCTCTCCACTTGGGCTGCCAATTGGTCGGTTCGCTGAAAAAGCAAAATCGGTTCGATAAACATCAGTACTTCCAAATGTGGGATCTTCGTATTTTTCGGGAGGTTGAAGAATCGATACTGCAAGCGGTTTATCACCGAACTTAACTCCGATTTTATCTCGATAGAGGTAGTAGCCAGGCTCAACCACAAAGTGGCCGGAAATGGACTGTGCATCAATAGTTAGGTTTTCGACTTTAAAAGCGTCATCAACCTTGAGAAATTCGGGTTGAGAAAACGATTGCTCGAGCAAGTTACGCAACAGATTGACATCCCCAGATTTAGCTTCTTGAGTTTGATTGGATGGGTTTGAAGCGGTGACCGCGAGTGTCGTTTCGTTTGCGGCAAGCTGGATAATCTGGCCAGTCTTAATGAGACGGGTATTGTGGGTGATTGGTGCATAACAGACACCGATGGGCTCATTGCAACCCTGGCCCTCAGAAATGAGAGTAAATTCGCCCTCATTGCCGGAAAAGTCAATCAATACCGAAAACTCATTTTCATAGACTTCTGTCGTTCCGAATAGGGGATCGTCCTTGGTGATACTTTGTGGGTATTGATGAATATTGAGAGAATAGTCAACATCATCAATCGCAAATTTCAACTTGTCCCGATACATATAATAATTCTCAGCAATGGTCCAAGTTGCCTGAATTGTAGAAGAGTCAATGGGCATGAGTTCGAACTGAAATGCCTCATCTTCGGGCAGCAATTCAGAGTCATCAAGCCCCTGTGCTGAAATCACCCCGGATAGTAAGGGCAGGAGTACGAATGTGAGATAGAAAGAATGAAATTTCTGAAACATATGATCAATACCCGGAGTTCTTCACCAGCTTGCTACTGGATTTATTAAACAACTCAAAAATTTCCGGGCCGTCAATTTCCATAATCTGGTCAATAACCCATTTGTTTGTTTGATCTTCGCCAAGGATATCTCGGATACGTGCTCCGAGTAGTCGATACATCTCGTAGCCTGGTTGTTGATCGGCAAATTTGAAACTGGCCAGGGAATTTGTGACATGGTTTAGGGTATTGATGGTTTCTTCCATGTCAGGAGAACTTCCGAGTAGTTCCATTGTGTTTTCGGCATAGTGTCTCAGACAATTCAGTGAGAGTGAATTGATCAATTCATTTCGATCATCGTCAGTTAGTCTATCGTGGATCAGTCGATCAGATAAATGTATCTGAAAAAACAGGAATTCCCGAACGACTGCCAAGCGTTGTTTATCGTTAACATAAACGAAATCCTGCTGATGGAGGTTTTTTGCAGCATACAGGGCAATACGCCAGCAGATCGCCGAGAGTGCATTGGCTAACTCATTGATTGGGATTGTTCGGTCGTGTGATTTCCAAGCCGTGCGTATTCGCGCTTTTTGTAGCATATGGGCACTTGAATTAAGTCTCGAATAAATTTTAACTGATATTTGCCGATACAGATATGGCTATTTATTTTCCTGATTTTAATTTCTTTCCGGTTTTGTTTCGGTTTGTAGTTTCTTCCCATCAATCTTGACACTGAGTAGATATATGTCAATCAGACATAGCGCTGGTAGTGTTGACTGCATTAAGGCTTTTATGGGGAAGGAAAATTCCACAGCCAAGCAAGCCATTGGAACCGAGTCCACTTTCTTGTATGCGGATTGATTCATGCGGTTCAAGATCTGCAAGCAGTACACTTCTTGCAGGAATATTATGCTCTTTACATGAAATTTCATGAGCAAGGCCACATAATATTTTCTTCGGAACTACGCCAATTTTGGATAGCAAGCGGATCACATTATCCTCAAAGGCTTGTTCATCTTCTACTTGATTAGCATCCATTGAGCGCGTGAATAGGGTACTTGAAGGAAACAGTCGGTGTTGTCCCGTTTCGTTGATCAGGATTGAGCAACCTGCAATTAGGAGTTCTTTTCCGATCAAAACTTTTGCATCATCAATGCGACGTATAGGTAATCTTAGATAGAGTCTGGTACGCCGAGAGAGTTGAATCAAATTTCCCGAGTCAAGCGAGGGGCGAATCCATCCGTTTGCTGAAGAGGCCGAATGAATGGAGTGGATAGCGGCCTGCGGTTCGTCAGTCAACCAAGGCAGAACATTTAGAATCTCCTCGCGAAGATCCCAAGCATGGTCAACGGGTATTTCGCGACATGTGATCCGAAAAGCACAATCCTGTACCTGCTCATTGGTTAGAACGGATTGATCCTGTATATCTTCTTGCCAGAGCATGCTGAGATTATGCATTGTTTATCAGATCCAGTGTATGACTATCAACTGGGTAAACATCGAAATATGAAATTGGTTCGATTTGAATTCTGGAACATGAGCAAGTATATTTCCGTTTGTGTGAATACTGTTTGACATTTTCTGATTATCTGAACTCGATAGTCGGTTAGTCTATAAAATGTTGCATTCCATAATTGATATGATATTTCAGTATTCTTGTTCAATTTATCGTACTGTTTTGAACTCTTTCCAAAAACACAGCCATTTCCGCTTTCGGGAGCATTTGTTGTCTAACAAAGCCCATCAGGCTCGGAATCCCCGGCTCATAGCAGAGCACCGGATATTCGCCTTTACTTTTATCCAGAACCGAGATTTTCCAGATATAAC